>WJJR01000453.1 GCA_014729565.1 Candidatus Zixiibacteriota bacterium
GATCTGGGTCTTGTGGCCGATGGCGTTTATCGTCGGCAGCAATCACGCATTCTATTTCCCGGCGTCGACCGCGTTGTTGCAGGAAATCCTGCCACCCGAGGAGTACATGAATGCCAACGCTCTGCGCGAGGTGACGTTTCAGGTGGGCTCGTTGTCGGCGGCGGGCATCGCGGGATGGATTGTCGACACCTACGGATTGTCGGGCGTGCTCTGGTTCGATGCATCGACCTACATCTTCTCGGCGTTCTGCATTTCACGCGTTCGCGCCGGACGCGTCGCCCATCCCGAACGCGACCAGGGCGAAACCTACTGGGGCACCATCCGCTCCGGTCTTAATTATCTCTGGTCGAACAAACCGATCTTCATCTTCGGCATCATGTCGATGGTCCCGTTCGTCGCCATTATGGCACTCAACGTCCTGATGCCAACGTTCGTGAAGAACGTGTTAAATCAAGGCGCCGTGACATACGGACTGCTTGACATGGTCTACGGGATCGGCGCATTTCTGGGCGCGGCTCTGGTGGGCGCGTTGGTCGTTGAACGGCATCACCAGAGCGCACTCCGATTATTCCTGCTCATGTCGGCGCTCGGTTATCTCGCCTGCGCCTTCACCAGTCTGTTACCGGTCGCGTTCGTGTTGATTGGGTTAATCGGTGTGTTCAATTCGAGCTTCCGTGTGGTGAGCCAGACCTACCTGATGCGTATCATTCCCGGCAAGCTGATGGGCCGCTGTACGTCGACCTTCTTCCAGATCTCACTGGTCGCGCAACTGTCGGTGATTTTCGGCGTCGGGTATATCTCGGAGCACGTGACAATCAGCGCCGGTTTCTATCTGCTCTCCGCATTGCTGCTCGGTGCGATGATACACCTGTGGCTGCTGAACCGGCGATTGCCGGATACGGTCGTCAAGTCCACCTGAACACCCGACATACTCCTTGACGGCACCGCAAAAGCGGCTCTCCATACCCGTCACAACCGGTGACCCGGGTACCTCAATGAACACTCAAGCCACCCCACCCATATCGGATGCCAACTTGGATGCGCCCGAAGTTGTTCAGCGGAAGCGGCCTCTGTGGCAATCCGCCCTCGGCATCCTGGTCATTCTCGTCGCGTTCTTTTTCATTGGCCGGTCGATCTGGACCAGTTGGGAGACGGTGTCGACTTATGACTGGCGGTTTGATTTTGCCTGGCTGGGCGCCTCGGCGGTGCTCGTCTGGGTGTCGTTTTTCTTCTTCATCTGGCTCTGGCGCTTTCAATTGCAGACCCTTACCTCGCGCCGCCTGCGTTTCGCGTCGGCCTTTCGCATCTGGGTCCTCTCCAACATGGGCAAATACATGCCCGGCAAAGTGTGGGCGGTGGCCGGGATGATCTATCTGCTGAAGCGCGAGAATTTCTCGTCCTCACATGCCATCAGTTCGTCGATTCTGCACCAGGCGTACTCGATCACCGCGTCCGGGTTGTTCGTGATCGCGTTTCTAGGTACCGAAGTGCTCGGCGAACTCCCGTGGGTTTCGCTGATCATCGGTGCCATCGTTGCATTGATTGTAATCTATCCGCCGTTTTTCACCCGCGCCGTCAACGTCGGCCTGCGCCTGATCAAGCGCGACCCGATCGCGATCTCGATCACCCCCATGCAGGCGATCGTCGTGTTCTTCGTCTATCTGCTTTCGTGGATTGTCTATGGCGTGTCGCTATGGACCATGCTCAAAGGCCTGTCCCCTACCGACATCGGCATGTGGGAAGGCTCAGCGATCTTCGTCGCCGCCTACCTGATCGGCTTCCTCGCCGTCTTCGCTCCCGGCGGTCTGGGCGTCCGCGAGGGCATGCTGACCATTCTCCTGTCTGCCCACATGGACGCCAGCCTTGCCGGCATCGTCGCCGTCGCCGCCCGTCTCTGGACATCGGTCGTTGAACTGCTCGGATTGATCCCCATTGGTCTGGGTTTGGGACGGCCCACCCATACCTCCTAAGTCTCTACCCTTCAGACTGTACTGAAATGCTGAAATTGTCGGGTAAAAGGACAAAAATTGTGCTATATTACCGCCGGCTGTTCCGGCGTGTCATCAGAAGTCGTAGACTGCCCTTACTGATCGCCTCAGCACCACAAGGAGGAACACTTGTCGCATCACAAACTCACCGTCGTATGCCTGTGCCTATGTCTTGTTTTCATGTTGGGCATCACGGCCCTCGCCAATACACCCACCTCGATCAACGTCCAGGGGCGACTAACTGACGGCAGTGGCAACCCGCTTCCTCCCGGCATCAAATCGATCGGCTTTCGCATCTTCGACCAGGAGGCGGGCGGAACACAGATCTGGCCGGGCGGAGTGGCTGAAGTTCAGAGCATCACCAGCACCGCCGATGGTCTGTGGACCGCCTACGTCGGCGCCCTCGAACCGCTGACCGATTCGGTGTTTGCCGATTCCGTGCGGTGGTTGGAGATCGCCGTCGATGACGGTGTCAATCCGCTCACGGTTCTCCCCCGTGTGCGTCTTGTGACCGGTCCGTATGCGCATCGCGTCTCATCTGTCGACGGTGCAACGGGCGGGACCATCACCTCCAAGATCAGTATCGGCCCCGGACATTCGAATCTCGGAGCGCACGCATTTGTTGCAGGCGAAAGTAACGCGGCCAACGGCTCTCATGCGGTCATTTCCGGTGGCGTCAATAATATCGCCCCGGGCCAGAACTCCGTCATCGGTGGCGGCGAAGGCAACCGTGTAACCGGCGACTACGCGGTTATTGGTGGAGGCGGCGGTTTCAACTCCTCCGACTCCAACCTCGCGTCCGGTTCGCGCTCGACAATCAGTGGCGGCCGGGGCAACCACGCGACTGCCGTATTTGCGGTTGTCTCGGGCGGCTCCGCCAATGAGGCTGAAGGTCTATCCTCGACGATTGGTGGCGGCGAGGGCAATATCGCCGGTCATCCGTATGCGGTTGTCTCCGGCGGGACAGCCAACACCGCTGATTCGATTCTGGCGACGATCTCCGGCGGCCTCGGCAACTACGTCTCGGGACGGGCCTCCACCATCGGCGGCGGTGAAGACAATTCCGCCGGTCCGAATCATGCAACCGTGGCTGGCGGCTTCGCGAACAATGCCAGTCGTGACCTCTCATGTATTGGTGGGGGCAAACTCAACGCCACATTGCGGGAAGCCAGTGTTGTCGCCGGTGGTCTATCGAATTCTGCTGGTGGTGCCGAGTCTGTCGTCGGTGGCGGCGCCAATAATCGCGCGTTCGGGAGGGGCTCGGTTATTCCAGGCGGCGCCCACAATTACACTGCAGGCGATTACTCCTTTGCTGGTGGGAAACACGCGAGTGTGCTCCACGCCGGCAGCTTCCTCTGGAACGGAAACAACAGCGATACTGTCGCAAGCACCGATATCAATCAATTCCTGATCACCGCCGAGGGCGGAGTTGGGATCAACACCAATGAACCCGAAGGTGCCCTCGACGTGCGCTCGGGACCCAATGGAATCGGGCTCTACCTGCAAGCCGGAACTCAGGACATCGCGTGGCCGTCAGGGCAGAATCTCCAATTGGGACAGTGGGACGACTCGACGTTCACCGAACGTGCGCGGTTCACGGGCACAGGACGCCTGGGTCTTAATGTGACTTCGGTGACCAATGTTCTCACACTACCCAACGACGCCAATGTGGGCGGGCGCGGCCTCGCCAACCGCTGGGATACCTATTCCTCCCGCCGCTGGAAACACGATATCGTGCCGCTCGACAGTGCGCTCGCACTGGTTGGGCAACTCCAGGGCGTCCGCTACAGGCACAACAGCGACAACACATCCGACATCGGTCTGATCGCCGAAGACGTTGGCGCCGTCATTCCCGAAATCGTGCAGTACGAAGACAACGGTGTCGATGCGCGCTCCGTCGATTACGCGCGGTTGGTCGCCGTTCTCATCGAGGCAGTCAAAGAACAGCAAATTCAAATACATCAGATGGCCCGGCAACTCGATCAACTCACGCAGTAAAGGATGTGTCACATGTCTTACCGCAGTCGCATCATCACCGTCGTCTTGGTTCTCCTTTGTGCTCAGCTCGCTCACGCCAACGTGCCGAGTTCGATCACCGTTCAAGGCCGTCTCACCGACGGTACCGGTACGCCGCTTCCAGCCGGTTCGAAGGATTTCAGTTTCCGGATTTTCACGAGCCCGGGTGGGGGCAGCCAAATATGGCCGTCCGTTGGCGCGGAAACACAGAGCATTTCGACCGATGCCGACGGTCTGTGGACGGCGCCGGTCGGCGCCGTTGTTCCACTCCCGGATTCGGTCTTCAACCAAACAGTCCGTTGGCTGGAAATCACGGTCGACGATGGCATCAATCCGGTGACGACACTTCCTCGCGTCCTGTTTCGAACAGGTCCTTATGCACATCGTGTATCCACCGTTGACGGGGCCACCGGCGGCGAGATTTCATCGAAAGTTTCGATCGGAGCCCTGCATACGAATACGGGGGAGCAAGCGTTCGTGGCCGGTCATCTCAATGCCGTGACCGGGGACTACTCGGTTGTCGGCGGTGGTCGCTATAATTACGTGTACGCTGACTACGCAACGATTGCCGGCGGTGGGGCCGTCTCGAAAAGTGATTCCAATCATGCATCCGGTTACAATTCCACTATCAGCGGTGGCCAGGGGCATCTGGCAACCAATACCGGAGCCGTCATTGGCGGTGGTGAACACAACACGGTCGAGGGCCGACACGGAGTGGTCGGTGGCGGATTCAATAATAGCGCCGCGGACGATTATGCCACCGTACCGGGCGGACGAGAAAACCAGGCGACCGGTCGCAACAGTGTTGTCGGCGGGGGAGCGTACAGCTACGCCACGGGACCGGGGACAACTGTTTCCGGCGGCGATAGCAATTCCGCCGGCGGTACCTTCAGTGTTGTCGGCGGCGGCGATAACAACACCGCCTCGAGTTCATGGTCAACGATTTCGGGCGGCGAACGGAATTCAACAGACCAATGGTACTCCACTGTTGGCGGAGGAACCAACAACGAAGCGACCGGCACCAGCGCAACGGTCGCCGGGGGTGAGTCGAACGTGGCATCATCCTCGGAAACGACAGTGGGGGGTGGTCAATCCAACAGCGCCACCGTCTCTGGCTGCACCATTGCCGGCGGCAGAAATAACGAAGCCGGTGCGTTGAGCGCAACGGTCGGCGGCGGTGATGACAACGTTGCCGATGGGCTCTACGCGACCATTCCCGGGGGACAAAATAACCTTGCGGATGGTGCGGGTGCGTTCGCCGCCGGCCGCAACGCCCACGCACTCCACAATGGCTCGTTCGTGTGGAACAGTGATGCCTTCAACGTACTGGCATCCACGGCTGCGAATCAGTTCCTGATCCCCTCCGATGGCGGCGTGGGCATCGGCACCAATAACCCGCAGGGGGGACTCCACGTCACCTCCGGACCGAACAACAACGGGCTCTACATCACCGCGGGTGGACGCGATGTGGTCTGGCCCAATGGTCAGAACTTCCAATTCGGCCAATGGGATGGCACAACGTTCAGTGAACGGGCCCGTTTCAACGGCGGTGGCTACCTGGGGATCAATACCACGAACGCCACCAATGTGTTGACACTTCCGAACTTCGCCAATTCCGGCGGGCGCGGCCTCGCCAACAGCTGGGACACCTACTCCTCGCGCCGCTGGAAGCACGACATCCGGCCAATCACCGATGCACTCGAAACAGTCAAACAACTCCAGGGCGTGCACTACAAGCACAACAGCGACAATACCGATGACATCGGCTTAATCGCTGAAGATGTCGGCGCCGTGCTGCCGCAACTCGTGCAGTTCGAAGACAACGGTGTCGATGCGCGGTCACTCGACTACGCACGCCTCGTCGCCGTGCTCATCGAAGCGGTCAAGGAACAAAATGCGCGCATAGATCAGCTCACTCAGCAAGTCGAACAGCTCACGCAGTAAAGGATGTGATCCATGTTCTACCGCAGTTGTCTGCTCACTGTCATCGTTTTGATCATGCTCGCCGGGTCTGCACACACCGCCGTGCCAACGTCGATTACGGTTCAAGGCCGTCTCACCGACGGTACCGGTACGCCACTGCCAGCCGGACTGAAGGAGTTGAGTTTCCGTATTTACAACAGTCAAATCGGCGGCGCTCAGATCTGGCCCCCGTCCGGATCGGAAACACAGGTCATCACAAGCGATGCGGGTGGTCTGTGGACGGCGAACGTGGGTTCAGGCGCCCCCCTGACCACGACGGTCTTCGCTGATTCGGTTCGCTGGCTCGAAATCACTGTCAGCGATGGTATCAACCCGATCGAGACCCTGCCACGCGTTCGTCTCCTGACGGGGCCGTACGCGCACCGTGTCACTACACTCGACGGTTCTGCGGGGGGAACGATCACATCCAAGGTCTCAATTGGACCGAACAACACGAATTCCGGCGACGCCGCGTTTGTGGCGGGTGCCGACAACACCGTATCGGGAGAGTATGCGGTGGTCGGAGGCGGCCGACGCAATTATGCGCTTGGCGATTATTCGACCATCGCCGGTGGCGGCGGCCCGTTCGAGTGGGATTCCAATTACGTGGGTGGAACCTACGCGACGATCGGTGGCGGACATACGAACGAAGCAACTGGTGAAGCCTCCGTGGTCGCCGGCGGGTCCAACAACACCGCGACTTCCAAAGATTGTGTCATTGGCGGAGGATCGTCCAACCTGGCCTCAGCGGAGGACGTCGTGATCGGTGGCGGCAGTTCCAATGTCGCCTCAGCCGACGAAGCGACTGTGGCGGGTGGTCGCAACAACGAGGCAATCGGCACGAGTGCCGTGGTCGGTGGGGGACGAGGCAACGTCGCTTCGGAATTCGGCACAACGGTTGCCGGCGGACTGAGCTGCCTGGCCACCGCCAACTCGGCCACTGTTGGCGGAGGATTTCAAAACGAGGCGACCAGTGGTGGCGCCACCATAGCGGGGGGATGGGAGAATATCGGCAGCGGCAACTACGCGTCCATACCGGGAGGTTACGGCAATACAGCGTCAGGCGATTACTCCTTCGCCGGCGGACATAACGCACACGCCGCCCACGACGGCGCATTCGTGTGGAACGGTCACTCTGACGTCATACTGAAATCCACTGCCGATGACCAGGTGCTCTGGCCCGCCGAGGGTGGGGTCGGGATCGGTACCGACAGCCCCCTGGGCGCTTTGCACGTAAAGGCCGGACCCAATGGCAACGGTCTCTATATCGCCGCTGGCGTCCAGGACATCGCCTGGCCCAATGGACAGAACTTCCAGCTCGGGCAGTGGGATGGAGCGACGTTCACCGAACGCGCCCGATTCACCGGTGGCGGATTTCTTGGCGTGAATACAACCAGCGTCTCCAGTGCCATCACACTTCCGAACATTGCGAACGTCAATGGCCGCGGACTCGCCAATCGCTGGGACACCTACTCCTCGCGGCGATGGAAGATCGACATTCAGCAAATTGAGAAGCCGCTCGATCTCGTGCAACAACTCAGCGGTGTCCGCTACAAACACAAGAGTGACAGCACACCCGATATCGGCCTGATTGCCGAAGACGTCGGCCAGGTCATTCCCGAAATCGTGCAGTACGAAGACAACGGCATCGACGCACGCTCGGTGGACTACGCCCGGCTTGTGGCCTTGTTGATCGAGGGCATGAAGGAACAGCAGCGGCAGATCGAAGCACTGCGTACCGAACTCAGCGATTTGAGAACATCAGGAGCGATTGGTAGACGCTGATACCGTGTTGTTTACACGCACGAATCGGCCCACACCCATGGCCTTGGAATGTGGCTCAGTGACGCCGAGTTTACAGGGCATAAAATGTCCGCATAAAACTGCAGTAGTCGTACTGTAATCATATCGCCCACAATCGATTATCTCGTTTCAATGCCTGAGGCGGGCTTTCACCCCCCTCCCACTCCGGTTTTGTCAATCCTTGTGCATTTTCTCACGAGCTTCTGTCGATTTCTAGCCATGGGCGCATTAATTTCGGAGTAAGACTATGATGACCACAGAAATGGGGTGGGACACATGTCCGTCATTACCGTCTTCAGCGCCACGTACTGTCATGCCGACACGGTCGTGGAGAAAGTCGCGCAGCAGCTCGGCTATCGGGTCATAGACTCGCAGTACGTTCTCGAATGCGCGTCGAAGCGCTTCGGCATCCCGGTTGACAAGTTATCCAAGGCGATGCACCAGGGACCGTCGATCTTTAATGAATTTACCCGTGACAAGGAGAAGGGGGCCTGCTACATCAAGGCGGCGATGGCGTCGGTGATAGCCGAAGACAATCTCGTCTACCACGGGTTTGCCGGGCATTTGATACCCTCCTCGGTCGACCATGTGTTGAAGGTGGCGCTGGTCGCCAGCCACGACTTTCGCGAGATGGTGGCCGCGGAGGCCGGACTCAGCGAAAAGGATGCACGCAAAGCCACCGCGAAAGACGACGAAGACCGCGCCGTCTGGACCAAGTTCCTCTTCGACAAAGGACCGTGGGACAAGACCCTCTACGACCTCAAGATTCCGTTGAATGAGGTTGCGATCGACGATGCCGTGGCCACGATCTGCGAGAAAGCTCAGTTGGTGCAGACAACCGCCAAATCCGAAGCGACCGTTGCCGATTTTGCCCTGGCCGCCGAAGCAGAACTGGCGCTGGCATTGGAGGGCCACCACGACGTCGACGTCACCTGCCGCGACGGCAAGGTCACCGTGGCGATCAACAAAGACGTTCGGAATCCGGAGCACCTGAAGGACGAACTCAAAGCGATCGTCCAGACAGTGGACAACGTCACGGACATCGACATCAAGGTGATTCCGGAGATCCACGAACCGTACCTGTATCGCAGCACCAAGTTCGACGTGCCGGCGCGTGTGCTGCTGGTTGATGATGAGCGCGAGTTTGTGCAAACCTTATCAGAGCGACTGCGCATGCGGGAGTTTGGCACCGCAGTCGCCAACGACGGGTTGGAGGCGCTCAATCTTATCGAAACCGAAGAACCCGAAGTCATGGTGCTCGATTTGCAAATGCCGGGAATCGGCGGTATTGAAGTCTTGCGCAAGGTGAAAACCAAGCGTCCCAATGTCGAAGTCATCATTCTGACCGGCCACGGGACGAAGAAAGACGCCGAACTGGCTGAACAACTCGGTGCGTTTGCCTATTTGGAAAAGCCGGTCGACGTCGACACCTTGACGAAGACCATGAAGGCGGCGTACGCCAAGTTACGTAAGAAAGAGTCCGGCGACTAAGTGACCGGCCGCCTGCGCGGCCAACCGGTAACAGGAGCGGTCATGGGCCTCTTACGCAGCGTCCTCGACAGCCTCGCGTCGGTCGTCCGAACGGAAGTCGAAAAGGGCGCCGACAAAAAGAGCCGCTACAAACGTCTCTGGTGGTATACCATCATCGCGACCGCCACGGTCTCCATCGCGCCGCTGGTCATCATGACCGGCATCAACTACGGACAGTACAAACGCGTCTTTCGTGACGAAATGAGCCACTCGTCGATGCTGGTGGCCGCGGTCACCAAGCAATCGCTTGAATTCTATCTCGAAGAACGGCGGAGCGCGCTGACCTATCTGATCGAATCGACGACTCTGCAGGAGCTGTCCAATCC
>WJJR01000051.1 GCA_014729565.1 Candidatus Zixiibacteriota bacterium
ACGCGATGTAGTACGGGCGCCTCGTTTACACTGAGTCAACCGAAGTGCCCGTGCCGCTTGGCCGAGACGCTTGCAGTGAGCGGAGTCGAACTGGCCATGCTACGTTTCCGAGAACCGGAACGGAATTCTAATTATTGCTATAACTTGTTGTCATTCCCGCGAAAGCGGGAATCCACTCTCCGCGCGTGGCTGGCTTCAAAATGGATCCCCGCTTGCGCGGGGATGACAGGGGAGGGTTGACGACTGAACGGGGGCTTCTGCTAACGGAAAATACTTCCCCCAACTGATCGGGAGATTGTTCAATGTCTTTCAGTATTGCAAGAAGTAGCTTGGGATGGAGAACCTTGCCAGCATGAACTGGGACAGTGACTCGTTTCCCAGCCTGATCAAGGAGATACGTCAAATGGTACACTTTTGATATATCGGAGGGACAGTCTGGATTTCTGGAGGGGGAAGGATTCGAACCTTCGAAGGCGTCTGCCGGCAGATTTACAGTCTGCTCCCTTTGGCCGCTCGGGCACCCCTCCGAGAAGGACGGCCCCATGCCGGGGCCGAAGGGGTTGAAACAAATGGTGTTACAACCGCAAAATCAACGGTTTTGTGATTCTTGTTGTCCGGCCGCCTTGGCCAACGTCCGGGCGAGGCGCCCGCACTACACTCTCTACACAAAGCCGGCGAAGGGACTCGAACCCCCGACAGGCTGATTACAAATCAGCTACTCTACCAACTGAGTTACGCCGGCCTGAACAGATTCCTTTACGCTTGAACCGTTGTGATATTGGGAGGTTTCCCACCCTCAGCCAAGATGGTTTGGCGACCATCCTGGCTGAGGGCGGGGTACCCATCTCCTCGACAATAGTGAATCGGGATGTGTTGTTCATCCCCGAATCATCGATCAGCCGCCGGTTTGCTCCATGATCGGCTTCTCGTCTTTCAGGTGCTCCTTAAAGAAATCGACCATCCGGCGATACTGGATGAGCAGATTCGAGCGCTTGGCGACACCGTGGCCTTCATCGGCAAAAATCAGGGTGTCGACAATGCCGCCCCGCTCGGAGATCGCCTGGGCCATCTGACGGGCCTCGCCGACCGGCACGCGGGGATCGTTTTCGCCGTGGATGATCATCAGCGGTGCCTTGATCTTGTCGACGTTGGCGACCGGTGAAATCTCATACAGGTACGCGCTGTCGTTCAGCGGACCATACTCCGACTCACGCAGGTGACGGCGATAGTCGGCGGTGTTCTTCAGAAACGTCACGAAGTTCGCGATGCCGACGATGTCGATGGCTGCCGCATACAGATCGGGGTTGGCGGTGATGCAGGCGAGGGTCATGTACCCACCATACGAGCCACCGGTCACGCCGATGTTCTCCGGATCGGCGTACTCCTGATCGATTAGCCAGCGTGTGGCCATTTCGTAATCTTTGACCGATTTCCAGCGGTCTTTGTAGTTATCCATATCCAGGAAGTCCTGGCCGTACCCTGCGGAGCCGCGCGGATTGACCGCCAGAATTCCGAACCCATTAAGCGCGAAATACTGGAAGTTGCGAATGAAGGTCGGACGGAACTGGCTTTCCGGTCCCCCGTGTGCATACACGATAAACGGGACTTTGTCGCCCTTCTCGGTTCCCGGCGGCAGATACAAGTACGCGCCAATATCGACACCCTCGATGCTCGGAATGTGCACCAGCTCGGGCTGGACAAACAGATCGAGATCGATTCCGGCAGTCACCGAGTAGGTCCACTGATCCAGCGTCTCGTTGCGGAAGTCCCACTGCCAGCAATCGGGCGGATTGGCCGGTCCGGTGAAGCTGAAGATGATCTTGTCGGGACCGTTGAACGTGACCCCGCCGATGATGCCGTCGAGCGGCGGTACCGGCAGCTCTTCCCCGGTCGCGATGTCGGACAAATGCAGTCTGGCGTATCCTTCTTCGTTGACCACCCACGCCATCGTGTTGCCATCGTCGGAGATCTCGAACCCCTCGGTCTCCCACACAGTACCCGATTCGAGGAATTCAATGTCCTTCGATTCGATATCGATCTTTGCGCGACGCGCGATACCGTCATCGTTGGCATTGGAGAGGACATACAGCGACTTCATGTCATTGGAAAAATCGACGGCGTAGAAGTTGGCGTTGCCCTCGTGCGGAGTCAGTACTTCGAACGTCAAATCATTCAGATTGACCAGATGCAGATCATTGTCCACGTTGGATGCAAACAGATACGTCACCAGCCAGTTGCCGTCATTGCTGACGATCCAGGGACCGTTGTATCCCTGCTCGGTCAAAATCGGCCGCGACTGGCCGGTCTTCACGTCCATTTCGTAGACGTAGAAGTCTCGGCCGTTCGCTTCGTTCGAACGGTAGAAGATCTTGGTGTCGTCGTAGGTCCAGGTCGGATCGGCGATCTGCACGTTTTCGAGATCGGTGAGCGCCTTTACAATCCCGGTGCGAATTTCGACCAGGTAGAGATTGGTCTGTTCCGAACCGCCAACGGCCGCACCGACGATTGCCCACTGGCCGTTATGGGAGAGCGAATAGAAATCGATGCCGTCGGTGAACACGGTCACCTGCATCGGCCAGCCCTGGTCGGTCAACCGGTATAACTGGTTGACGCCGGACATCCTGGATGTAAAGCAGCGGACCGAGCCGTCTTCGGAGACCTGCGGGCTGAAGTTGCCGCCGATCTGCATGAAGGTCTCGATGTCCGGTACGTATGTGGAATCGAACATTTGTGCCGAGGCGGGACCGGCCGCGCACACGATGGCCGCCAGCACAACCGCCCAGAACCCTTTTCGCATCTTTCCTCCTCGCAAGCGTGTGGTCACAATTAGACGTCCCATTGTACCCGCCGTCACTTGGCATGTCAAGTCAAGGCGGCGGCACCTAAGGGGCTTACGCGTTCGCCCGCTGCAAGTTGCGACAGGATCGTGAAGATTATGGTTGCGTCGGCGCAGACTTCATCCATTGCTTGCAGCGGACTCTTTCAAGGACAGGTAACATGGCAGATAAAGCCCCAACCGAACCCTCCGTCCCCATCCAAGAGGGAGATACGTGTGATGTGATGCTGTTCGATCCCAAACGGGTCGATCAGGCCAGACAGAACATGCCTCCCGAACGCCAGGTGGACGATGTTGCCGGTCTGTACCAGTGCCTGGGCCAGCCGACGCGCGTACGGATTCTGCATTCGCTGTTTGTGGGCGAGCTGTGTGTTTGTGATCTGGCCCAGATACTCGGACTCAGCGTCTCGGCCGTCTCACACCAGCTCCGCATCCTGCGGTCCCATCGGCTGGTAAAGTACCGGCGCGAAGGCAAGATGGCCTACTATTCGATCGACGACGAACATGTTAAGGAACTGTTCGCCTTGGGCTTAGAGCACGTACAGCACGCCTGATGGCAGTTATTGCTGCAGTGCAAGTGGCCTGACCGCCTGCTTTCGTGGTAATCAGTTGTTGTTTATCACCTTAGAAAAGAGGACTGAATCAATCTTATCATTTGCACATTTGCTCAACTGACGTAGCGATTGCCCCGTAATGATGTTAGACGGGCAGATGATGACGGAAATTCTCTCCCAAATCGCGCTTTCCACCTGGACGGTGATCCTGCAAGCGGCCCCGTATGTGGTGCTGGGCTTGGTTGCGGCCATGATCATTTACGCCGTCTTCCCGAAGGACCGCGTGCACGCGCTACTCGGCAAGCCGGGGATGGGATCGATCGTAAAGGCATCGGTTTTGGGGATTCCTCTTCCCCTCTGCTCGTGCGGAGTCTTGCCCACCGCTCTGTCACTGCGCGATCGCGGCGCCTCCAAGGGAGCGACAGTCTCGTTTTTGGTGTCCACGCCCGAGACGGGCATGGATTCGATTGCGGTCACGTATGCGCTGATCAATCCCGCGATGACGGTCCTGCGGCCGGTTGCGGCGTTCTTTTCATCGTTGGTGGCGGGATTCGGCGTTGACCGGTTTGTTAAAGATCAACCAGAACCATCAGCCGCGGCTGAATCGTGCCATTCGTGCTGTTGCAGCAGCACGAACAAACCCCAACCAGAGGCGCGTCCGGATTGGCGGACACGCCTGCGGGCATCGTTGCACTACATCGCTGTCGACTTCTTCCCGGATATCGCGAACTGGCTGCTGTTGGGGTTTGTCCTCTCCGGCGTTGTGGCGGCGTTTCTGCCGACCGAATTTCTGCTCGGGATTTCACCGACAGCGCAGTTGCTGCTCGCCGTGGTGGCCGGCATTCCGATTTACATTTGCGCCAGTGCATCAACACCGATTGCTGCCGTCCTGATGATGAAGGGCCTCTCCCCTGGTGCGGCATTGGTGTTTCTGCTGGTGGGGCCTGCCACGAACTTTGCATCGTTGTTGGTGATTGGACGCCGCCTCGGTCCGCGAACGGCCACGATCTATCTTGGCAG
>WJJR01000454.1 GCA_014729565.1 Candidatus Zixiibacteriota bacterium
GAACTGAGAACACCGAGAAACTGTTTTAACTATCTGTTGGACAATGTATTAATGCATTTTTGCCGACCTGGTGTCACAAACTTGACTTCCTCGTGACTTTGGCATAGTTTAGCCCGCCTTGCGTGTGAATGGCAGCCGCAAATGTCCCGTTTTGAGACCCCGGCCTGCCAGACGCAAGTGAACATTATATAGGGTAGCAGCGAGACGACGGACGGATAGGGGTCTTGGCACAGCTTTTTCCCAAGTGGACAAATCGTTTACCCCTGTTCGCGGCAGGTGCCGGTCTTGGCGGACTGTTGGCAGTGGTATTCTTCTTCTGGCATTTTGGATCACCGTGGTACACCGACGTCGGATACCGTCCCGAGCAGCCGGTCGACTACAGCCACAAACTCCATGCCGGCGATCTCGGATTGGACTGCCGCTACTGCCACACCAATGTCGAAACAACTGAGTATGCCGGCGTTCCGCCGACACAAACCTGCATGAACTGCCACGAAGTCATCGGCACCGATAACACGAAGCTGCTGCCGGTGCGCGAGAGCTGGTCTTCGGGCAAACCAATCGAGTGGGTGCGGGTGCACGATCTGCCCGATTACGCGTACTTCGATCACAGCGTGCACATTCGCGCCGGTGTCGGCTGCGAAAGCTGCCACGGAAACGTGCGGAACATGGAAAAGGTCACACTGTCGCAGCCGCTCAGCATGGGGGGGTGCCTTGATTGCCACCGCAATCCCGATCCGCAATTGCGGCCCGCCAAAGCCATTACCGAAATGAACTGGACACCCGACGATGGCCACGCCGAATTCGTGGAACGTCTGAAAACCGAAAAGAACATCGCCCCACCGGAGGATTGCGCGGCATGTCACCGTTAGAAAATGCCCACAATCTGAAGGGACGCGAGTATTGGCGCAGTCTCGACCAGGTCGCCGACACGCCGGAATTCCGCGAATTTCTGCACCGCGAGTTCCCTCAGGGCGCCTCGGAACTTGGCGATTCGATTACCCGTCGCAATTTCCTGACGTTGATGGGTGCTTCGCTGGCGCTCGCCGGCCTCGCCGGTTGCCGTAAGCCGGTGGAGAAGATCGTTCCCTATGTCGTACCGCCGGAGGAACTCGTCCCCGGCATCCCGCAGCACTACGCGACATCGTTTTCACTTGGGACTAACGTCTACGGCGCACTGGTCGAAAGCCACGACGGTCGTCCGACCAAAATCGACGGCAACGAAAAGCACCCGGCCACACCTGAGGGGAAGAGCAATTCCCTGCTGCAGGCGGCGATCCTGAACATGTACGACCCCGACCGCTCGACGAATGTCCTCGAGGACGGTGGCAATCGACGGTGGGCCGAGTTCGTTGTCTGGTGGCAGGATCAGTTCAATAAGTTCAGAAACAACGGCGGTGAAGGACTGGCGGTCCTCTCCGAGGCGTTTGCCTCACCGACACTCAGCCGCCTGCGGCAGCAGTTCCTGACCGATTTCCCCAATGCCCGTTGGATTGCGTACGAACCGGTCTCGGATGAGAACCGCGACACGGGCTTGCGTACCGCGACGGGCCGCGACGTACGCCCGCTCTATCACCTCGACCGCGCCAAACGCATTGTCGCTTTGGATTGTGATGTCCTGCTGACCGAGTCGGAGAGTGTTGCGGCCACCTATGGCTACGCCGCCGGCCGACGCATGATGTCGCCCTCCGACGATATGAACCGCCTGTACGCCGTCGAGGGAACGTATTCGCTGACCGGTACCAAGGCCGAACACCGGTTGCGCGTGTCGACACGTCACATTCCGGCGTTTACGATTGCGTTGGCCCGTACACTGCAGGAAAGAGGCATCGCTCTCCCGGTCGAATCGCTGCCGTCGGTAACACAGTCGTTCGATGCCGAGTGGCTCGATGCCGTCGCCGATGATCTCATCGAACATCGTGGCGACAGTGTGGTACTGGCCGGACGGCATCAACCGCAGGCGGTGCATGCGCTTGTGTATGCCATCAATCGTGCCCTGGACAACGTGGGCAAGACGGTTGAACTGCACGAGTACGTCGATACGTTGACATCCAATCGCAGCGCGTTGAAGACGCTCGTTGCTGACATGCAATCCGGATCTATCGAAACGCTGGTGATGATCGGCGGCAACCCGGTTTTCAACACACCGGCCACACTCGACTTTGCCAAAGCGCTGGAGCGCGTCCGTGATAGTGTGCATCTGTCGACTCATGTCGATGAAACGTCGAACGCCAGCACCTGGCATTTGCCGCGCACACACACCCTGGAAGCGTGGGGCGACGTGCGGGCAACCGACGGCACACGCGGTATCATTCAACCGCTGATTTCGCCGATGTTCAACGGCCACTCCGATGTCGAATTGGCCGGCATTCTCACCACCGGACGCGATCAACGCGGCTATGACCTGGTACGTGACACCTGGAAAGAGATCCTTCCGGCATTCAATTTCGAAAAGGACTGGAAGACTGTCCTCCACGACGGTGTCCACACCGACTCCGCCGGGACACCGGTCGAATCGCCGGACATTGATCGGGCACAAGTTGCTGGAGCATTCAACGGATTATCACTGAACGGCCAACCATCGAGCGGTACGCCGGATGTGCGATTCATCTCCTCGCCGGCGGTCTACGACGGACGTTACGCCAACAACGGCTGGATGCAGGAACTCCCCGATTCCGTCACCAAGATCGCCTGGGACAACCCCGCCTTAATTGCGCCGGCGACCGCACGGGAACTCGGCGTCGGCAACGGCGACATGGTCGAATTGAGCATTGGTGGACGCTCGCTGGAATTACCGGTGTGGATTCAGCCCGGACTCGCCCATAACGAAGTGACCGTCATGCTCGGTTACGGACGGACGTCTACCGGCCGTGTCGGTGACGGTGTCGGCTTCAACACCTACCAATTGCAGTCGGCCGACTCACCTGATTTGTTGCGCGGTGTCCAGATCCGTCGGACCGGATCAACATACACGCTGGCCAACACGCAGGATCACGGCAGCATGGAAGGCCGCCCGATTGTGCGGGAAGCCACCTTGGATGAATTTCGCGCGCATCCGACCTTCGCACGGGAGATGGTCGAACATCCGCCGCTGAAGTCGCTCTGGCAGGAACACAGCTACGAAGACGGCAATCAGTGGGGCATGTCGATCGATTTGAACACTTGCACCGGTTGCAATGCCTGCACAGTCGCCTGCCAAAGCGAGAACAATATCCCGATTGTCGGCAAAGAGCAGGTCGTCGAAGGTCGCGAGATGCACTGGATTCGCATCGACCGTTATTACAGCGGCCCCGAAGACGATCCCGAGGTCGTGCATCAACCGGTCACCTGCCAGCATTGTGAAAATGCACCGTGCGAGCAGGTTTGCCCTGTCGCCGCGACGTTACACAGTGAAGACGGTCTCAACACGATGGTGTACAACCGTTGCATCGGGACGCGGTACTGTTCGAACAACTGCCCGTACAAAGTGCGTCGGTTCAACTTCTTCAACTACACCAAGGACACGCCGCCGGTCGAGCAGCTGGCGATGAATCCCGACGTGACGATCCGTTTCCGCGGCGTCATGGAAAAGTGCACCTATTGCACGCAACGCATCAGCCGCGCGCGCATCACCGCCAAGAACGAAGAACGCGAGATCCGCGA
>WJJR01000052.1 GCA_014729565.1 Candidatus Zixiibacteriota bacterium
GCATTTGAAAGAGAGAATCTCCCGTATTAGGGTTTTGGCCAGGTCGCAGTGCCGCCAAATCAGAACTCTCCCGACATCGGCGCCGGATTCGGCATTGTGCTGATCATCCTCGGCGCGATCGACTTCATTTCCGGCAATTTCATCGGCGGAGTCTGGCTGGCGTTGATCGGATTCTTCCTGCGCGGTATTTCACAGAGTTCCTACCAGCAAGTGCTGGTTCGCAATGCACTGCAGGGTGAACCGGTACGACGGTTCATGCGTGAGAACCCGGTCACACTCAAACCGTCAACCACCGTGCGTGACCTCGTCGAGGACTACGTCTACAAGTACCATCACAAGTTTTATCCTGTGAAGGACGAGTCGCCGGAGCTCTCGTGCATCACGCTCGACAAGGTCAAGGCCATACCAAAGGAAAACTGGGACCGGCAGACCGTCGGCGATCTGGCGGAATCATGTTCCGATCAGAACATGGTCGCCGCCGACACCGATGCGATCGATGCGCTGAAGACAATGCGCAAAACCGGAAAGAGCCGCCTGATGGTCGTCGATAACGGCAACCTGGTGGGCGTGATTGCGCTGAAAGATATGCTGGAATACTTGTCACTGAAGACGGAGCTGGAGGAAGAGTCGTCCTGACCCTGGGAACGCGAATACGTTAGGGTGAGTCTGCCGCAGGCGGATCGATTCCCAGCTCTCTCCCCGCTGAAAAGCGCCGGGAGAGGGAGCACAACGTAGGGGCGCACAGCAGTGCGCTCGCCCGCCGCGACTTCAATTGGACAGGAATTCTATAGCAATTGTCAGAAGCTTTTTCCGATTGAACAACTGATGTAGCGCGGGCGCCTCGCCCGTGCCGCATTGCCAAAACGGCAATGTGACGCTCTCGAAGACCGGAATAGACTTTTGGTAATCGCCGTAATGTTGTGTCATTCCCGTCCGCCGCGGCGGACGGGAATGACAATGGCGAGCTGTTTCGCATAATTCGACCGCTGAGGCAAACGGTCAATATTTCTGGCAATCGCTATAGAGCGATTGTGCAACGTGAAAGGAACTCACAGCTGAGCTGTGAGGTACTCCTCTGACGTTGCGGAAAGCCAGCGTTCGTAGCGGCGTATTGCATACGCCCATTGCGCGTATCTGTTACGGGAACAGGGAGTACTCAATACATTCCTACGACTGAGTCGCCGGCTCGACATGCAACCGCTCGGCCAGTTCCTCGCCGACTTTCTCCAACAGCCACTGCGGTGTCGAGGCTGAGCCGGAGATGCCGACCGATTCGGCGTTCTCAAACCAATCGAGTTCGACATCGTCGATACTTTCAATCCAATACGAACGCGGATTGGCCGACAGGCAGACCTGATGCATGACATTTGTGTTCGAAGAATTGCGGCCGCCGACAAACAGAATCACGTCGTGCTCATCGGCAAAGATTCGGAGTTCGTCTTCACGATCGGAGACAAACGCGCAGATGGTGTTGCGATGCACGACGTGTTTCACCCGCTTGCGGATCGCCGCCAGCATCGTATTGAACATATCTTCAGAGATTGTCGTTTGCGCAAGCACATACGTCGGCTTGTCGGGGTCGAGTTGGTCGGCATCGGCTTCATCGTGTACAACCTTCGCCTCGTGATTGCAATGCCCGACAATACCGATGACCTCGGCGTGATACGGCTTGCCCACCACGACCACCTGATACCCGCGGTCGTAGTACTTGCGCGCAAACTTCTGTGAGCGGATCACCACCGGACAGGTGCCGTCAACGACTTCCAGTCCGAGTTTTTCAGCCCGCTCGAAAACTTCGGGCGCTTCGCCATGGGCACGGATCACCACGCGACGTTTGTCGCCGCCCTGTTCGACCCGATCAAACTCGGAGTAATCGACCGCTTCGAGCCCCAGGATCTCCAGCCGGTTAATCTCATTACTGTTGTGGACCACCGGCCCCAGCGACGCGGTCTTATAGCCCTGCGCGATGTTCTTCTCGGAGAGCTGGATCACGCGCTTGACGCCGCCGCACGGCCCGGCATCTTCGTCGATGATGATTCGCTTCACACTCATAATCCCATCCTGATACGCAACAAATTCACTCCCTGAAATACGACTAAAACGGTCATAATTTAACACAAAAAAACACGGTCACTTGGCGCCGTAGACGATAGACGTCGACGCCGCCGCGTCGGAGGCCGCACGGGTGGCGCCCACACCGGACTTCGATCCGGCGTCAGTCACTTGTCCGGTTGCCTGCTGGAATGCCTGACGGACGCGTTCGGTCAATTGATCAACTGACAGGCCCGCATATTCGAGGAGTTTCTTGCGCGGCCCGTGTGGTATCAACTCATCCTTGATGGCGATGACACGCACCGGCACGGTCGAGTTCAACGTCTCACGCACATGGTGCGCAATCGACTGGCCGAATCCGCCCCGTTCGACCGCCTCTTCCATCGTCACAATCAACTTGTGTTGTGCGGCAACCTGTTCGAGCAATGTCTCGTCCAGTGGCTTTACAAACCGGGCATTGACGATCTGCAGATTGATTCCATCGGCAGCGAGAGTCTCAGCCACTTCCATCGCCGACTTGACCATTGATCCGACGGCGAGGATGCACGCATCACTGCCCGGCCGCACGACTTCCCATTTCCCGATCGGAATCGGCGAGAAGCGTGCGCTTGCATCGTACCGCCACGAGGAATCCTTCGGATAGCGGATCGCAAACGGGCCCTCGTCGTAGGCAATCGCGGTGTACATCAGGTTGCGCAGCTCATTGCCATCCTTCGGCGCCGCCACCACCATCTCCGGAATGCACGACAGATACGCCAAATCCAAATTGCCATGATGTGTGGGACCGTCTTCACCGGCCAATCCCGCGCGATCCAGGCAGAACACCACCGGAAGATGCTGCAATGCCACGTCGTGGGCAATGTGATCGAAAGCACGCTGCAGGAATGTCGAGTAGATGGCGCAGACCGGACGATACCCTTCGGTTGCCAACCCACCGGCGAACGTTACACCGTGACCTTCGGCGATACCGACGTCGTAGAAGCGATCGGGAAGCTTTTCCGAAAACGGCACCAACCCGGTACCGGTGCACATCGCCGCAGTGATCGCCACGACGCGTTCATCACGCTCCGCCAGTTGCACCAGCGTTTCACCGAAGACGTCCTGGTAATTCGGCACTTTCTTGGGGGCGGAACTATTGGCTGTCTTGGGCGACGGCTTCGGTCTGGCTTTGACACCATGCCACTTAATCGGATCCGCTTCGGCCGATTCGTGACCACAGCCCTTGCGCGTGATCACATGCAGCAGCACCGGTTCGTTGAAGCTTTTTGCCCGTCCCAGGATCTTGACGACGTCTTCAATGTTATGGCCGTCAATCGGCCCGATATACTTGAATCCCAAATCCTCGAAGAATGCACCCGGCACCACCAGATTGCGGAGCGATTCCTCCATGCGATGCGCGAAGCTGCGCAGTTGGTCCGTGTACGGTGCGCGCTCCATTGCATCCCAGATCTCACCCTTCAGGCGATTGTAGAGCGGATCGGTAATCACACGGGCGAGATAACTCGACAATGCGCCGACATTCTTGGAAATCGACATGCGATTGTCGTTGAGAACAACCGTGAAGTCGGTCTTCATCGCCCCGGCATTGTTGAGACCTTCGAAAGCGAGCCCGCCGGTCATGCCGCCGTCACCGACCACGGCGACAACCTTGAAATCGTCGGCTTTACGGTCGCGCGCAGCCGCCACACCCAACGCCGCTGAAATGGCGGTCGAGGCGTGCCCGGCGCCAAAGACATCGTATTCCGATTCGGTGCGCTTCAGAAATCCCGAAATGCCATCGTAATGGCGGATCGTATCGAGTTGGTCGCGCCGCCCGGTCAGAATCTTGTGCACATACCCCTGGTGGCCCACGTCCCAAACAATCTTGTCGCGCGGCGTGTCGTAGAGGTGATGCAACGCCACGGTTAATTCGACCGCGCCGAGTGACGAGGCGAAATGACCGCCCACGTCACCGATCACGGTGATCAGATACTCGCGGATTTCACGGCACAACTGCTGCAGTTGCTCCATCGACAGGTCTTTCATATCTGCCGGGGAGTTAATTGAGGCCAGCAACGCGGGCGACGTGTAGTGGCTCATCCTGGAGCTTCGATCTCCTGATCGCGGTGACACGAGCCCCTACCGGCACTCGTGAATCATGTGTCTGTTATACCTGCGGCGGCATCCCGTGGTTCTTCAGGATGTCGTGAACCTTACGGCTGATCATCAGCGAATCATCCCACTTGCGCTGCCACATGTTGCGGCCAAAGATCAGCCCGGTGGCGCCGGCCTGCAGGCAGATGTCAACCTTATGGAGCAGGTCTTCATCGCTGCGCTTTGATCCACCCGAGAACAGCACCATGCACTTGCCGGCCGAGCGGACGACCTTCCTGGCCATCTCGAGCTCCTCGAGCTTCATATCGGGATACGGTTTCGGCGAATCGCTCGAGGTGCCCTTCGGCAGATTGATCTTGACCACATCCGCGCCGAACTCTTCGGCGACACGAGCGGCATAGTCGACCGCGTACAACGAGTCGCGTCCACCCTTCGTTTCAATCGCCTCACCGCGCGGGTACGCCCACACAATCAGGGGCATCCCTGCGCGTTCGCACTGGTAACGCACTTCATTGAGTGTCGCGATGTCCTGATCCTGCGCCGGTGAGCCGACGTAGAGTGTGTAACCCACCGCATCGGCGCCGAGACGGACTGCGTCATCGACCGAACCGGTCAGCGGGGACAGCGCTTCGGAATCCGACGGGATTGTGGTCTTCCCGTTGATCTTCAAGACCAGAGGAATGCGGCCGGCGTACTTGGGATAGTACTTCTCCGCCAATCCGACATGGATGGCCACACCGGAGTAGTTCCCTTCAATCCCGAGACGGAAGATGTAGTCGGTATCGAGCGAATCGGGATTGTCGAGAAAATCGACCGGACCATGCTCCAAACCCTGGTCAAGCGGCAAAAACAAGAAGGTGCCGTTGCCGGGGCCAAACTGGTAGAGCATGCGATAGAGACGGGCCTTCTTGCCTGCCGATATGTCAAGGTCCCACAAAC
>WJJR01000455.1 GCA_014729565.1 Candidatus Zixiibacteriota bacterium
CCGTTAGACTAACCCATGTTGTTGCAACTCACGGCGGGCTTGTTCAAATTGATCGCTGGATTCAGCGGTCTCTGACCACTGAATCAGTTCCTGCATCCCTGCTTCAAAACTAACCCGGGGAGTATAGCCCAATTGTGTTTCTGCGTGCCGAATATCGGCGATACAATGGCGAATATCACCCTTGCGAAATTGCCGGGTAATCTCCGGCGCGATAGCTTTGCCATACAGGGTACTTAATGTTTCGGCGATACTGCCGATTGTTCGCGGCTGGCCTGTACCGATATTAAAGACGCCGGCAAGTGATTCCGTCTCCATGGCTAACAGGTTGGCTTGCACAATATCATGCACCGAGACAAAATCACGGGTCTGTAATCCGTCTTCATATACCACCGGTGGATGATCATGCTTAATGCGGCTCAAAAAGATAGCCGCAACGCCGGTATACGGGTTTGATAACGATTGTCGCGGCCCGTAGACGTTAAAATAGCGTAATGCCACAGCCGGCACACCATAGGTCATGCCGATATTTACCACCATCTCTTCCTGGGTTTTTTTAGTGATCGCATAGATCGAGTTGCAATCCTGGCGTTTGTCTTCGTCGGTCGGACATGGGTGCACAGGGCTATGACACACGGGACAACGCGGTTCCCAGTCATGCTGCATCATCTGCGCTTCTTCGCGCAGCGCCACATTCACCAGGCCGCAGGTATCACATTCATATTGCCCTTCACCATAGCTGCTCATCGAGGCCGCCACGATAATTTTGGTAATCTGATTCGGGGTGTTGGCGATCAGATCGAGCAGGTTAGCCGTTCCTCCAATATTCACATCTACGTAGCGTTTAATTTGGTATTGCGATTGCCCGACTCCGACGACCGCGGCCTGGTGGAACACCACGTCAATGCCCTTGAGAGCGGTTTGCAAACGGTCATAATCGCGCATATCCCCCCGGATAAATTCGGCATCCGAATTGAGATAGTCCGGGACCTCTCCGTCAGGGTGCACCTGTGGATCAAGATTATCGTAAATCCTCACGCGATGGCCACGCGCCACTAATTCATCAACCAGAAACGAGCCAATAAACCCGGCTCCCCCCGTGACTAAACATGTTTCCATAGTCTCTTTGCTCCCTCTTCTAATGGTTACCATTCCTCTCCTCCTATGCTCAAAATACACCCTCAGCGCCCACGTGGTTGCGAGTCGAATGGATTTGTCAAGGGAATTCATGCAGAGGAATATACTCTCCGGAGATGACTGTTGCAGACCAGACTCCCTCATAGCCTACGCTGCCGCCGCCTCTGTCGTTAGGAATTCTGCCATCCCGCGTATCTCCTTGACATTTTTCAGGTTTTCAGCCTTGCCTCCCGACAGTTCCAACAGACAGGCAAACGGATCATTACAGATACGATACAGCGGCATCTATGATGCGTCCGGGAGAATGGATTCAATCGGAGCTTTCCCATTCGTCTGTTGTGAAAAGACATAGACCACCAGAAACACAATCAATTGCCGTTTCGTGCTCAGCACCGAAAAAAACCCCCGTCGCACTTTGGCAAAGCGGGTGAAGCAGCCGAAAAAGCGTTCAATCTCGTTGCTGGTGGAGGGGATTCGCCGGCTCCCGATACTGGGCAGCAAGTTCGGAAGGAGGGTCGCTGTCAATTCGACCCAGGCGGCAATACCCCCCTCGTCAGCCCGTGCCTTCAAGCGGGCAAATCGCCGTTTCACGGTGCGTTTGTCGGGGGTTTGCACCACCTGTTTCATGGCGGCTTTGCGCTCACTCACATCGGTGTCGGCCGACAAATGCACCGTCAACCACCGAGTGACCCCTTGTTGATGGTGAAACCGACACAACACGTGCGTCACGCCTTGGAGCGACGCAAACACTGACCGGGAGGCCGCCAGGCCGTCCGTGATGAACACGCCCGGAAGCTGCTTCAGGCGGCGTAATTCCGTCACAAGCCACGCCACCGACGCCGCGGAGCGGGTCGCCAACAGCGCCTGATACATCGGTAATCCGGTGTCCGCATCCAGCGCCACAACCCAATACTACCACTGATGCTGGATTTTGATCCATTTCTCGTCCACGTAGGCTTTGGTCATCGTCACTCGTTTCACCAGCCACGTGTGTACCTGGGGCCACAGGGCCAGCGCCAGGCCCAGCATCCACCGCAGCCCCGTCGTCGGATGGACATGACACCATTGCCCCAACACGCTCAACGGCGTACCAAGCCAACACAGCCGCATCATGAAGGCACTCCAAAACAGGCTCAGCGACACCTCGCTCAGCGGCATATCCGGGGTCAGTAACTGGCTCACGCCGTCCACTCGCGAGACCCTCATCCCGGATGGGGCCGGCGCCGAGAGGCCGGCTAACTCGCCGGCTTCCGGCGAGAGCGTGTCCATCATCGTCTCCAACAGATAGGATTCCTGATACTGTACCGTCCCGGCCTCCAACTGACGCCGCAAGACCGGACGACTCTCCGCCACCGACATCGATTCCAACGCGGCCGTGATAGTGGCCGCGTTCAGATCCTGACGAGTGAGCCGCTGATTGACCGCGTGCACCAACTCCGTGGTCTGCCGGAGCGCAGATGCCAGCACCTCCGTGCGAACGGCCTCCACCATCGTCGCATCCACTTTGCGTCGGCGGGTCAGCTACTGCTGAAACTCTTCACCACTTTCTCGAAACCGACGCTCATGCTCCTCGACACTCTGACGCGTGGTCCCGGCAAAATCAGGAATGGCCTGCGCGATCTGTTCTTGACTGAAGAGACCTTGCTTCCC
>WJJR01000456.1 GCA_014729565.1 Candidatus Zixiibacteriota bacterium
ACCTACGCGAGGTTACAATTCATTCGCTTGGTGCTTAATCGTGGTCCGGAAACAAGACACGACTTTTTCAACACGCCCGTTCGTCAGTGAAGCCACGAGCTTGCTCGTCGTGTGCAGTAGAAATCGCTCAGACTGCTCAACAGTGACGCTGTCACACGTTCGCGGTGGCAAACGTACCATGGGCGTCCTCGCCCATAAGCCACAGCCGAGGACGGCCGTGGTACGCTAGACAGACACCCTCACCCCCGCCGATACCGCCACGGCGGCCGCATGACAAACACCACAATCGTGATCATCGCAGCAAACGCCGTCGCAATCGAAAGTGCCGTGGGGCTGATGTCCACGTAGAGGATGTCGGACATCATCCGGATGATGAATGAATCCGGCCCACCGGACCCACGGTCGGCCAGCTCCCACTCGAGCAAGGTCAACGGACACAGACCCCGCTCCGCCCAGAGGGGCACGCTCGCCGTACCGATCAGCCCAACCAAATGCAGGCTACGGAGGACCCGCCACCCCCACACTCGCGGCCAAACAAATCCTGCCACCGCGACCACGACGCCCGACACCATCCACAGAAACCAGAGAAAGTGAACAACCAGTACAAAGTCGGTGGTCACGTGGTGAATCCTCCGCTCATTCAAAGACTTCTACGCACATCCATTCCCCGATAATGACAGCACCGGCCGATTATCGTCCAAATCCGACCGGAAAGCGAAACCGGCCCCTCACACCAACGTAGAAGAAACCGGGGGGATGATAAGACCAGCCACCACCTACGTGACCAGGAGGGCAGATATCGATGTTCCCTGACAAGCACGTCCGCGCCATCCGGCGGCTTCGCCGTCGCAACGCCAAACGGCGCCAGCGCCGTCTGCAAACGATCCAATCGGAAGTCGAATCACGGGCCCAGTCCCGCTGGGGCATTCGCTCCAGCAGCTATCCCAGCCGCCTCATTGATGCCGCGGCGCGGGAGGACGGCGCCCGGCGGCCGACACGCCAGGAATTGCAGGTCGCCGAACAGTTTCACCATGCGACCCGGGAGCTGGGACTCGCGTAAACGCAAGATTCGCCACACAAATCTCTTCACATAATCCGCACGACCCGAGCGCTTCGATCCGATCGAAGCGCTCGCCTCTTTTGGGCACATCCCGATTTGCGGTTTGGCAGTCACTGGCCGCATCGCGTATCTTAGACGCCGTCTCAAACGCGATCGCGCCCCTATGGACACGACACTCTCCCAATCAGACCAGCCGCTCGGCGGCCGCACTCAGCCGGCGCTGTGGTTGGTCTTCGTCGCCGCCATTCTGCTGCAACTGATGTTTGTGTACCTGGCGCTGACACGTGGCTACATCCTGACATTGTTCCCTCTGATCGCCCTGGTCGGATTATTGGCATTTCTGAAACCGCGCTGGGGCCTGGTCGGTGTTGTGGCCCTCTGGTTTGTCCGCTACCCGCTCTCATCGGCGGTGGCCATCTATCCCGCCGAAGTGTTGCTGATTGTCATCAGCGCGGGGTATGCCGTCCAACGCCTCCTCCAGGGCCGTGCGGTGATGATCTGGACGCCGGTGAATCGCTGGATCTTTCTGTTCATCGGTGCTCTCACCATCTCATGGCTTCTCTCCACCGACAAAGCAACCGGATTCATCAACTGGGGCCACCACCTGCTGGTGCTGATGTTCTTTTTCGTTGTGGTTGGGCTGGCTGAAAAAGAGGACATGCGCCGATGTCTCCGGGTTTTCATCGCGCTCTGTGTCATCTTGTCGCTCTGGAATATTCGTACCTTTGTACTCGCCGGCGGCAACATTCGCGCCTTCGGGCCCACGGGGACGGTCTTCACCGGATTGTTGTCGCTGGCCATTACCTACGGAACGGCGCGATTTCTGCTCGCCCGTCGCGGCGACCGCCGCTGGCTCTGGAGTGGTATCATTCTCCTCCTTCTGCTTGGGCAATTCGTGACCCAAAGCCGCGGCGCGATGCTCCAAACCGTCTCCGGAATGGCCTTCGCCGGTTTCATCGCGTATCGCTGGGGACGACACCATGGCCAGCCCGATATTGGTCGACGGATTGTCACGCTGCTGACCGTCCTGTCTGTGTCCGGGTTGTTCCTGCTGGCCATTTTCACACCGATGATTGTGGAAGTCTTGGATCGGTACGCGACACGCGGTGGTAACGAATTGGCAACCGTCAAAATGCGTCTCTTCCTCTGGAAATCCGCACTGAAGACGTTTCTCGAATATCCCTTCTTCGGAATTGGTCTTGCCCAGGAGAGTATCTGGGTGCGGTTGTTTCCGATGATGCGCTTTGATCCGCTGTTTATGTCGACACGCGGTTTGGGTGTTCACAACGACGTTCTCGGCTACCTCAACAGCACTGGTCTCGTGGGATCAATGATACTGGCCATCCTCCTGGCCAGAACTCTGCTGATGGGCGCTCCGCTCGTATCCCGCATTACCCGTCGCGAGGACGCGGCCTGGCAGTTGGGGATCTGGAGTGTTGTGTTCGTGATTGTCACCCGCTACCTGTATGAAGGACACCTCTTCTACTCCATCTCCGGCGTCACCTCGACAACCTTCTTCGGGTTCCTGGCGTGCTTGACCCATTCGCTTAGATCGCAATCGACCACACAAGACACAGCACTCCGATGACTGCGTTGTCTCCCACGGACAGCGACGTCGGCGCGTCCTCGTCCATCGCCAGTCGGCTGTTGGTATTCAGCGCGCTCGTGATGGTGGCATCGTACTTCTTGCACGACCACATTGTCGGCTACGACGGCGCCCAGTACCTGCAGTTTGCCACCAACCTTCTGAAAACGGAGATGTTCACATTCGACGGTGTGACACCGTCGGCGGGGCGGACACCCGGCTACCCGGCGTTGCTGGCAGCCATCATCGCCATCTCAGGCGATTGGACGCTGATCTATCCACTGCAGTTCGCCTGCCTCTGGGCGACGTTCTGGCTGGTTGGTTTGGGATTCCGCGACGTTCTCGGGAAAACGCAACGCGCCGTGATGGTGACACTATTGGTCTTGACCATCCCCCTCCATCGCCTCGCTGCCGATGTTGTAACCGAAACAACATTCTTCCTTCTCACCGCCGCCGGTCTGCTGGGGTGCATACGGGGAGTGAAAGATGAAAACACGCGCTGGCTCATGCTGTCGGCTGTGTTCTTTGGGCTGTCGTCGTATATCCGCCCGGTCAATATCGCGACGGCGCCGTTTCTCGCCCTCGTATTCATCATGACGAAGCGCCTGTCATGGACACGGGGACTGCTCTACGCAGTTGTCAGCATCCTGGTCATGACCCCCTGGACCATCCGCAATGCGGCGCAGTTCGACCGCCTGATCCCCATGGCATCGCATGTCGGTTCTTTCTATTACATGACCGACGCTGAGGCGTTTTGGCCGGTCCTGTTTCATTCCGCCGGCTATTCGCACGTATTGCCGATCCACGAGGACATTGTTGGAGATGAACTCGAATTGGATATCGCCGCCAATGAACGATACATGGAACGCGGTATTGAGAACGTCACATCCGATCCGCTGGGGTTTCTCGGCCGGTGTGTGTTCAAAACGGTCTTCGTCTGGAGCTACCTGCCGGGAACAAAAGGCACGTTATTCTCGGCGCCATGGCTGTTTGCCCTCGGCGTGATCGTCCAGTGGTGTTTTCTCCTCCTGGCTGTGTTCGGAATGCGCAGCATTCGACAGCGTGCGCCGGAATTGACCGACACCGTAGGCGGCTACGCGCTGTACACGATTCTCCTCTTGTTCCCCATGTACGCGGAAAGCCGCTTTCTTCTTCCCGTATACATTTGGCTGGCGGGCTTTGCGTTCTATGCCGTCTACGAGAAACGCGATAGAATCATGCGACGGCTGCCGCGAGCGCTGCAAACTCGATTGCGTTCGGATTGAGTGCGACGGGCGTATTCAATACGCTACAACTGATGGAAACCTCACGTCGAGAGGTTTTTCAACGCACCTGAAGGCCCGTGGCACACCATTTGGATTTCCAGAGAAGTTACTGCCGCAGGATCTGCAACTGCGCAAATCGCACCATCAGCGTCTTCATGAAGCCACCTCGGAAGGCGATGTCGCAGGTCGTGTTCTCGCCCATGCCACGCACGGTCATCACTTCGCCTTCACCGAACTTCGGATGCAGCACAATACTGCCGGCCTGGATGTTCAGTGCGACCGCCGCGCCATCGGCCGACGGTGTCGACCCGATGCGCGAGACACCGCGCGCGCTTCGGGTCCGCGCCAGGCTCTGATGTCCCCATGATTTGGCCGGCGCATCGTAGCCGAGACCGTCACCATCAAGTTCGCTGGGCGAAATATGGTTTTCGACGTCGACGTAATCGGGCGGAATCTCTTCGATGAACCGCGACCGCATCGATGCCATCGGCCCGAACCGGTGACGCGTACGCGCATACGTCAAAAACAAACGCTCTTTGGCCCGTGTTGCTCCCACATAAAACAGCCGCCGCTCTTCTTCGAGCGCTTCGGGCTTTTCCATCGACCGCGACAACGGAAACAGCCCCTCTTCCAAACCGCAAATGAAGACCACGGGGAATTCGAGCCCTTTGGCAGCATGCAAAGTCATCAGCGTGATCGCATCGAGGCGTGCTTCGTAATTGTCGATGTCAGTGACCAGTGCGGCCTGCTCCAGGAAACCCGACAGCGATGGTGTTTCGGCGGTCATTTCGTATTCCGCCATCGCCGCCGCCAACTCGTCGAGGTTTTCGGTGCGGGTGTCGATCATCGCCGGATCGTCGCCCTCCCACGCTCGTTTCAGATCGACCGTGTCGACCAGCCATCGGCACCAATCGGCCAGTGTCATGGTCGTGCGTGCATTGCGCAAGTCGCCGATGAGTTGCGCAAATCGCACCGCCGCACCCGCGGCCCGTTTTCCTGCAGCCGCGGTCATCGCTGTGCGATCGCCCATGAATTCTTCAAATGTGCGTCCGTCCTGACGACGCGCATCTTCGATCTTCTTCTGCGATGTTTCGCCGATGCCGCGCGTAGGACGGTTGACAATACGTCGCCACGCCGCCACGTCACGGCCGTTGATCGTCAGTTGCATGTACGCCAGTGCGTCTTTGATCTCCGCCCGTTGATAGAACTTCGTTCCGCCGACAAGAACATACGGTGTCGAATGCCGGCGGCAGGCATCCTCAAACGGACGTGACTGGGCATTGGTGCGAAACAGGACCACGACATCGGTTGCCGCGAAACCATCACGCTCACACAACACGCTCACCTGCTCCAACACCTTCTCGGCTTCAGCCCAGTCGTCGGGGACCAGCATCACGCTGATCTTGTCACCTGGCTGTTTGGCGGTCCACAGCTTCTTCGGATGCCGGTTGATATTCGACGACACCACCGAATGCGCCGCTTCCAGAATGTTGGGACGCGAGCGGTAGTTTTGTTCGAGGCGAATAATCTTGGTTTCCGGATACGTCCTTTCGAATTCGAGGATGTTGCGGATGTCGGCGCCGCGCCACGCGTAGATTGATTGGTCGTCGTCGCCGACCACACACAGATTCCGCTCCGGCTCGGCCAGAATCTTGATCAAGCGTACTTGCGCCAGGTTGGTGTCCTGGTATTCATCCACCAGCACGTGGGAGAACCGCCGCTGCCAGCGTGAACGCACGTACTCATTGTCTTCGAGAGCACGCACCGTGTGCAGCAGCAGGTCGTCAAAGTCCACCGCGCCGGCATCTTTCAAACGCTCTTCGTACGCCGCGTACACTTCGGCAATACGCCGCAGGTAATCATCGTGCGCGAGGTTGGCGAATGCCGACGGTGTCATCAGACGGTCTTTGGCATCGGAGATCTTCGATTTGACAATGCCAACCGTAAATGTCCGTGACGGCAAATTGAAATCGTTGATCAATCGCCTGATGACACCCTTTGAATCGTCATCATCATAGATTGAAAAATCCTGAGGCAGGCCCGCGGCGGCGTATTCGAATCGCAGAAACCGCGCGGCAAACGAATGAAACGTCGACACCCAGAGATCGGTCGCCTGCGGCCCGACCAACTGACGGACCCGGTGTTTCATTTCACCGGCCGCTTTGTTGGTAAATGTCACTGCCAGAATCTGCCGCGGATCAACGTCCTGGGTCAGCAGATGCGCGATCCGATAAGTGATGACCCGAGTCTTCCCCGATCCCGCGCCTGCCAGAATCAGAAGCGGCCCGTGCTCGTGGAGCACCGCCATCCGTTGCGGCTCATTCAATTCCGCCAGAAATTCATCGGTACTAATCGTCTGTGACATGGCACATCAAATGCGAGAAATCGTAAACAGATGGTAAAACGCCCCGCCTCTCGCCGGACGGCCAACATAGAACCTCTGTGTGGAGAAATCAATCAGCGAACAGGAATTGAGTAGAGAATTACGCAATCCGCTCAAATCCCTGCACCTGCGAATACACCAACGAACGGAAATAATCGGAGAACCGCCGCGCCTCCAACGCATCGGAAAACTCGTTGTTCACACTCGCGCGGGCGGCGGCAATGAAATCACGCTCAAGATCATTGGCAACCAACAACAGATGGATGCGCATCGCCAGGGCATCGGCTTCGCGCGGCGGCACCAAATACCCCGTCTGCCCGTGGGAAACGATCTCGGTATTGTCTCCCGAGGATGTCGCCACCACCGGCAACCCGATTGCCATGAAACGAAGCAGCACGTCGGTCGCCCCCTCATAGAGCGACGCCGTTATTCCCACATTCGCTGCCAGAATCCAGCGGTCAAACAATTGCGGATCGTCGGCAATGACAATCTGACGTTCCAATGCGCGCTGTTCGGCTTCGGCGCGGACAGAGGCAATCGTATCCCACGAACCCCGTCCCATCATCACAAATCGGAGGTTGGCATGATGTTCGACCAGCAACTCCAGTGCTTCAAAAAGCATCGTCCTGTCTGTCCACGGCGCAAAGGCACCGTACACCAGAACCACCGGCTCATAAATCGAAAACCCAAAGGAGTGTCGCGCCTCGACATAGCTCTCTTCGGTTCGCAGTGGACCGTCATCGAGCAGTGTCGCCTCCGGAATGATGTCGATCCAATCACGAAAGACCTTCTCCTGGCGCATCAATCGATTGGCCACCGCGGCCGACGAGGCCACAAACCGGTGCACATGCTCATTCGACCGGCGTAAACGAAGTAAATCATCGGGATTCAGATCCTGTCCCATGTCCCGTGCCACACCGATGCATAGACCGTCGTGGACCGAGCGTACAATCGGCAGACCGGCGATTCGCGCCATGCGATCGTACGCACAAACCACGTCACACCGATGCTCCCGTAGATACCGCTGCAATCGCAACCGCGCGCGCACAATGGCCCACGGTTTGCCGACTTGGTACCCCAACCGTTCCACCCGGCAGGTGAACCCCTGCAACCGCTGATCCTCGACATGATCGTTCATGACCAGCACGTGCGGGAAAAACTCGTGACGGTCGAGCGTGTGCGTCAAACGACGCACATGATTGACTGTCCCGCGCGTGGGATCATCAATGGAGTCAAGGAGATAGGCGATCCGGATACGTTGGCTCATAGGGTCGTGGGGGACGATTACACCGCCACCGGCAGGCACAGTCCCCTGTCAGTGTATCGACCCCGCAACCCCAATGCTAAAAAGCCCACTGGCAGTTTCTCATACCGAAACCATGGCCCTGATGGGGCTTTTTCCATCAAAGCCAGAGTAACTCACCTTTGGATGCACAAAACAGAACCGTAGGGCGGGTGCGCTGGCCGTCTCAAATCACAAGCATCGATCCAACCACTTAAAGCGATTGTCAGAACTATCTTCCGATTGAACACGCGATGTAGTACGGGCGCCTCGTTTACACTGAGTCAACCGAAGTGCCTGTGCCGCCTGGCCGAGACGCTTGCAGTGAGCGGAGTCGAACTGGCCATGCTACGTTTCCGAGAACCGGAACGGAATTCTAATTATTGCTATGACGTGTTGTCATTCCCGCGAAAGCGGGAATCCATTCTCCGCGCGCACCCGCCGCCCCTACCAAACGTCTCGCGCGGAACGGCGGATGCGAGGTCGGAAAC
>WJJR01000457.1 GCA_014729565.1 Candidatus Zixiibacteriota bacterium
GCTATAACTTGTTGTCATTCCCGCGAAAGCGGGAATCCATTCTCCGCGCGTGGCTGGGTTCAAAATGGATCCCCGCTTGCGCGGGGATGACAGGGGAGGGTTGACGACTGAACGGGGCTTCTGCTAACGGAAAACACTTCTGACAATCGCTATAAAGTGATTATCAGAATTGTTTCCCGTCTCCACGGGGTGCCACGTAAACCAAGCCTCCCGTCTTCTCAATCGGAACGCAGTTTTGACAATCGCTTAAGCTGCTTGTTTCTGACACGACGAGCAAAGCTCGTACTTCACTGACCAAGGTCAGTGGCACACTGCACCGAGCTCGGGCTCGGTGCTCTCAATCGGTGCTGCGGGTGCTAGCTCACCGGTTCGGCAACGGGTTCCGGGACGTCGACCGACGTTTTGATCGCCGGGATGATTGCGAGATTGTAGCGGTCGGCGATCAGGAAACATTGGGCCCCGGGGTATGGCTCAAAATCCTGTTTGGTCCAGAGGCAGTGATGTGTTTCACGATCATTGCCGTATTCGGCACCCTGTGGGTTGAAGTAGTTCGGTGTGGTCACCAGGATCATCTTGTCTGCATGGGCCTGGCACTTTTCCAGCATGCGCTCACCGTCTTCTTTCGGAAAATGCTCGATGACATCGCCGAGGAAGATCAAATCGTAACTCGGCAACCGGTCGATTTCATCCATGGCATCGCCGACGATCAGGCGGTCGTACACCTGGCGCTGGAGTTCGCCGATGTAATGCGGAAAGTACTCGATGCCGTCGATGCGCACCTGCCAGTTATGCGGGTCGAGCCGCGCGGGATCGGCAGCAGCACTCCAGATATCGAGATATTCGCGGAACAGGAAACCGTACTTGCCGAAGCCGGTGCCGATCTCGAGGATCGACTTTGGCTGGAGTTGCATCACGATGTTGATGACAACCGGTATGAGTTCAGGACGCGATGACGGCATGGATGACTCCTTGTTACTGCGTGATCAGGTCGGCCAGCGGCGCCGTCTGTTCACCACGCGTTGTTAACGGCAGCTTGCGGGCCACAATGTAACGCTGCTTGTGCAGATTGTAGTCGTCGACGATGTCGAATCGCCCCTTGAGGAGCGCCTGGTAATCGTGGTTAAAACAATGCGCGGCACGATTCTCGAACGGCGCGGCCGTGATGATCGCCAGGTGTCCTCGGCAGATGCGATTGAGTTCATCGAGCAGGGCCGGCAATTCGGTTGGCAGGACGTGGAGAAACACCTCCACGGCTGCGACCACATCAAAGTAGTCGTCGTCGTACGGCACCTCGGTGCGTGAATCGGTTAAGCAATGCATCAAGTTGTAAGGCCGTTCCGGCCGAATGCGCAGCATCTCCGCGCGAGCGACTTCGATTTGCGATCGCGCGCGATCGTAGCCGTGGACCTCAGGCACATCGCACCACAGAGGAAACGACTTCCCGGAACCGCAGCCGAAGTCGAGCAGACGTTGGGGCTGCAGCCGTCCCAGCAGTTCCTCAAAGAACGCGGCTTGCGCGCCACGGTAGATTTGATAGTCGCGCGACTCGGTGTAGGCCTTATAGGAGGGGCCGCCGCGCGTTTCCCAATAGTTGTCGGGGTCGTATTCGATGTCTGTGTGCATGCTTATGTCCTCGTATTCTTGCGTCTACTCGGTTGGGCTGTCCGGCATGTTGGTCAGGCGGGCGACAAGTTGTTCGCGAATGTCGCGCAGCCGTTCCCACGCGGGCTTGTAGTCGGGATCGGCTTCCAACGCACGTTCATACCCAACCAGGGCCGCTGCCACGGCTCCCTGGTGCAGGTAACAGTCCCCTAACCGCGTCAGCGTGTCGGGCCGATTCGGCTGCCGTTCCAACACCCGTTCGTATTCGTCGATAGCACTGCGGAATTGCTTACTGCCGAAATACAAATCGCCGAGAAAGCCGGCCGTTTCGATGTCGTCCGGATGCATTTGGGCGTAGCTGTCGAGCGTGAAGATCGCATCATCGATCTTGTCTAAACGTGACTGGGTGACGCCGAGATTGCGGTACACGTGGCGATCCGCCTTGCCGGCATCGATAATGCGACGGTACAACTGCTCGGCGTCATCATAGTGACCCACGCGGAAGTAGCAGTTGGCCAGGTTATTCATCACGTCCCAGTCGTTCGGAGACTGTGTGAGGCATTGGCGGTACAGCTCCGTCGCCCGGTCATGTTGTTTCATTTGATAGTGGGCGTCCGCGCGGAGACGGCACGCCAGAGGATAGTCCGGATGATCCGATGGGACCACCTCGAGGTATTGAAGCGCGTCGAGATACCGCTGTGCTGTGATGTCAATTTGCCCCAGTCGGATCGCCAGCGGAACGGACGTCGGATCGCGTTCGATACCCTCCTTCAGACAATCGATGGCCGTTTCGGTATCGTTGACCTCGAAGCAGAGGTCAACAAACTCGATACGTGCATCAACATTATCCGGGTATCGCGTGAGTTCGGTCGTCAGCTCTTTGCGCGCCCGATCATTCTGGCCGATCTTCTTGAGCGCAATAGCCAGGCGGTAGTGAACATCAATGTAATCGTCACGTTCTTCGATGCACCGGTCGTACCAGCCGACCGCCTCCGCACTGTCGCCCTGCATTTCGGCAATCAGTCCGAGGCCGTAGTATGCGTTGTGGCGGCTGCGCAGATGCAACAAGATCACATGATCGGTTTCGCCGTGTTCATCGTACGACCGCTGGCGGTCGAGATATTCCAGATAATACTTCTTCGCCAGATCGAACTGGCGGTCCATCGAGTGCACGTGTCCCAGACTCAAAATCGCATCGAGGTAGCCGGGCTTGTGGGCGAGGGCGCGATGAGCGCATTCGGCGGCGTGCTCGTAATCGCCCTTGTTGAAATACGCTGTGCACAACTGGTGCAGACCCATCAAGTGAATGTGCCGCTCGTTGCGTTCATCGGGTGATGTGAGATCGACGGCGCGGCCGGCGTGGTAGATCACTTTGTCCATCATCGCCGGAGAGGGCTTCTCTTCGGCGCCGCGCAACAACTGGGCGAGATTGAAATGGGCGAAGGCGTTGTCGGGATTTTCCGTCAGTTGCTTTTCCAGCAGACCTCGAGACCGCTCCACCTTGCGCGCCATCTGTTCGGGTGACAATCCGTAACCATAGTGCAGCACGCGCGCGGGAATGCGCAGGACACCTTCCTCAGTCGGGAAGCGCAACTGATTATGTACAATGCCGTCGTAGTATGCGCCCAGATCGCGACGGAACAGACGTACTGAGGGCAAGAACGAGGTGTACATCTGCTTCTCACGCGAGAAGTTGTACACCGACAGCGACACGGCACGGAAATCGGTGTCGCGAATGGTCTGGCGGATGATCCTGAGATCGTCGGCAACAAGCTCTTCGTCGGCATCGAGAATGAGAATCCAATCGGCATCGGCGTAACCCATCGAGATGTTACGCGCCTTGGAGAAATTGCCTTCCCATTCGTGGAAGTGCACCTCAGCGCCAAACGATTTGGCGATTTCCACCGTGCGATCAGTCGAGCCTGTGTCGACAACGACCAGTTGATCGACCAACGGCTTGGCGCTTGCCAGCGCGCCCGGCAGATGTTCTTCTTCGTTTTTGACAATCATGCAGAGCGCGATCGTCGGTTCGCCTTTCGTCTTGGCCCTCTCGGTCGTAACCGGTTCGCTGGTTGCTTTCGCCCTGGTCTTTCGCCTCTTGTTGAGATTGCGCGACTTCGGACAGGCTTTGACGGCTTCGCGGTAGGCGGACTCGGCTTCCTGTGTGAGCCCCAGTTCCTGCAGGCAGCGAATCAGGTTCAACCAGCCGGTGTCGAAGTCGGGCTTTTCAGTGACGGCATCGCGGTACGCATTGGCTGCCCCCCTGCGATCATCCAGATGCTCCAGCGCCAAACCGAAATAGTTGTGCACCTCATACAATCTGGTGACCGTTCCACTGACTTCGGGCGGCGTACTGTGCGAGGAGGTATCTCCCGTCACTGCAATGAAGCGTAACGCATACTGACGGGAGGCGTCCCAATCCTCGGTTCGGTTCGCGATGTACGCCAGCACATACAACGCATCCGGCGCCTCGGGGTACTGATCCAACAGCGCTTCGGCAAGACCGCGCGCGTCGTCGAAATGTTCCAGGCGGGTCAACGCAAACGCGCGAATGCGTGCGGCCACCCAGTAATCGTCATCGTGCTGATCGGAATGCAGAGGCGATTCGGCGACATCCAGCAGTGCGAGGGCCTCCTCTGCTTTGTTCCGGGTCATGAGCCGCTCGGCGAGAATGAGCCGTGTGCGAATGTCGTTCGGATCGGCCTTCAGCCGGCTCTGCAACGTTCGCGTCGAGACGCGCTTGTCGGTTGAGGTCGGCGGTGCGACGCGCCCATTCCACTTACGGACGATGCGTGACCGATTCTGCAGTCGTGTCTTCTTGGCGTGTTTGCCCATCGATTCAATCCATCAGAAGAATCACATTAACTTCTCGAATATCTCCGCCACCTGCGGAGCGAGGCGCTGCTCGTCCCACATGCGATTAAACCAGTCCTGTGTTGCCGCCATATCATGTTGCAACTGATCGTGGTCATCGGCATAACCAGCCAGCGTTTGTTCCAGTTCCTTTGCCGATGCCGGCTGCTGCCAGGGCAGTTCGGCTGTTCCGAGCGTTTCGGCAATGAGTGCGCGCGTGAACGGATCACAATAGGTGATAGTCACGGCACCCAGCGCCGAATGTTCGAGACTGTCCATGCCGAAGTGTCCGCTGCCGACCGCGATACGATCGAAGCCGATGTGCGCCTGCCGTTTCATCGCCAACATCTCACTCC
>WJJR01000458.1 GCA_014729565.1 Candidatus Zixiibacteriota bacterium
CTTTGACTCCGTCTCCGCTCAAGACAGAAGTGCGCGCTCGCGGAGAATAGCAGCGCGTTAAGTTATAGCGATTATCAGAACTATCGCCCGCTCAGTCGGAAGATAGTTCTGACAATCGCTATAGTGTTCATGATTCGCGGCTCATCTGATGATTGCCGCTCACGCTGCGTCGCACTGCGCCATCACCGTGACGCAGCCATTTCACTATCCAATAACACCTTAGGGGGCGCTGCGGCGCGCCTGCGCCATGTTCGCGACGCACGGGCTGAATCCAACCTAAGCGCCGGAACATAAGTTGTTGCAACACAGCGCAACCGACGTCCAACGGTGATTCAAATCCCCGGCACGCGAGTTGCCATAGAAGAATCTCACCTGGCATCGCTCGTCGGGGGCAACAGTGTAACACCTCCGCCTTCCGGGGCGCCGACGCCGGTTCGTGTCGACGGACTCGCGGGGAGTTCGGTCTGAACCGGCTCTGCCGCCAGCCGGCGCCCCGCGACGGTCGGAGGTCGATGACAAGGGGGCAGGCACGCGGATGCATTGGAAGAACAAACACGGCTACCGGAAAGGAGGCAGTATCACGATCTAATCTGACTATCTTATCCAGTGAAGGGATATTGGAGTTCCCCGCTCCACGCCCGTCGGCGGACCAGCGACAGTCAACGACCACACTCCCCTCCGCCGCGGATGGGCCACACAATTGGGAGGTACATGATGGTCACACGTGTTGCCACCATCGCCTGTGCTCTGGCGATCCTTACGGGCTGTAACGACAACCAACCGGTCACACACGAGCCGGTGCAGTACAACATCTATGCCGCGGGCAGCAACTACCTCCAGAATGAAACCGTCAGTCATCTCTATTGGTATGACGCCGACAGTCTCACGCTCATCGATTCTCTGCTGCTGCCCAACATCGCCATCTGGGGAGAAGCATCTCCGGATGGTCGGTATTTGTATTTGGTGATGTGGCCGTATCGGACACCGGGCGGACAAAACTACATCGCGAAATGGGACGTGGCCACCAAAACCGAACTGTGGCGGCACCAGGCGGAGGGATACACTGACCGTTCACCGTTTGAACTCATCGACCGTGGCCGGTTGCTCCTCTATGGTCGCGAGGTCATCGATGCCAACACCGGGGAAACCGTTCGTCGTTGGGAAGACTCCGTTTACCATCGCTGGGAGTGGAATCATGGTCCGGAGAACGGACACAAAATTGCGGCGATCTGTCGCGACACTGTGTCGCATCACGGGTGGGACACTCTGGTCAGTGCGATGGACATGAGGAATGGCGCACGATACGGTGGATTTGTGGCGCGATTCGACGCCGATCTCCCACCCTTGATACTGAAACGTGCGAGACTCCACCCGGACGGACGTCGTGTGTTGTGTGTCGGTGCACACGGCAGCGATCAGAATGCCTGGTTCGTGGTGGGCGATCTCGTCACCGGTGAACAACTCCTGAGAGGTCAAATCTCAACGACATTCGTTGAAATAGGGACGAGTCAGCATGGTGAGGTTGCCGTTGTGGCGGATCGGGCCAATAAGTTCTTCCTCTACGGTTTGCCGTCAGTCCACGTCTACGATCTCACAGAGTATGTTAAACTGACGACATTCGTTCCGGTTAATGGACTGGAAACAACACCGGGGCAAGTACGTTTCCTTCCGGGGGATCACCGTTTTGCGGTCTTTCCCGATCCCGGTCCAACGGGAACCGGCTGGGTTCAAGTGTTTGATCTTAACACATTGAGCAACGAAGCGATACTTCCGCAGCCATTTCCGAATGTGATCGGTGGCGCTTTTGCGGTGGGGCCACGGCCGACGCAACCCTGAGGATGACAACAGGCGATGGAGACAAAGCTGAATTGAAAGACAGGTGATCCGCTATGAGGAAACACTCCATTCCAACTCTATTGGCGTTGCTGATCCTCACCGGCTGCCACGACAACGCACCGGTCACACACGAGCCGGTAGGCTATAATATCTATGCGGCGGGCTCATGGTACGGCCGTGCGGACACTGACTCCAGCACGATGTACATCTATGATGCGGACAGCCTCACCCTGATTGACTCTCTCACATTTCCGGATGTCGCTGACGATGCCGTTGCATCTCCGGATGGCCGCCATCTGTACATCCAATTCTGGCCGTACCACCAACCTGCCGTGGGGCGTTACATCGCGAAGTACAATCTGCTCAGTCGCCACGTTGTCTGGAGCCGTGAATCATCGCAGGCAACACAACCACGCCTCTATGACAACGGGAATTTGCTTGTTTGCTATCCGGAGCTCATCAACCCAACGAGTGGTCAGGTGATCGGACGATTAGACGAGTCCCCGTATGCCGGCTGGCGTCTGGCCAATGGACCGGCACATGGTACTGAGGTCTGTGCCATTTCAATCGCCAACGCTCCTAACCGCGACAGCGCCATCGTTGCTATGGATATCCGCACGGGCACACGCCGCGGCTGGTTTGTACCACGCCTTGCGGTGAACGGACCTCCGCTCCGCATCAGCCACGCGCGTCTCCACCCCGACGGACGTCGCGTGCTCTGCTCAGGCGCTGCATCCAGTGTGCAGGATGCATGGTTCGTTGTCGGAGATTGTGAAACGGGAGAGCAGTTATTTTCCGCACGGCTGTCCACTCCATCGTACGAGATCGCCATCAGCCATGACGGTGCGATCGCCGTTGTTGTTGACGAGGGCAATCCCGCATTCGGATACGGCTGGCCAGCCGTGTACATCTTCGATCTAAACTCCTACCAACTCCTGGCACGATTGGATGGCACTGACGGTTTGGTCTATTGGCCGGGACGTGCACAGTTCTTACCCGGAGACCGCCGCGTTGCCCTGATGCCCGACAACCACATGATTGTAACCGGTTGGCTCCAAACGCTCGATTTGACTTCACTGACACCCGAATTCGTGATCGATACTCCCTGGTTCGAACCGTTTCTCGGTGCCTTCACCGTAGGACCTCGGGC
>WJJR01000459.1 GCA_014729565.1 Candidatus Zixiibacteriota bacterium
ATTGTGTTCATCTCCGCACTCACGGGGCAGCGCGCATCGAAGATTCTCACCATGGCGCAGGATGTCGCGGTCATGCGCAAAAAGCACATTCCAACACGTGAACTGACCGGCACTATTCTCGAAGACATCCAACGCAAACCGCCGCCTGCGGTGAAGGGACGGTTCATTAAGATCAATTACGTGACCCAGTCGGAAAAGCCGCCACCGACGTTTGTATTCTTCTGCAATCATCCCGATCTGATCGGGGAGACATACATCCGTTTTATCACCAATCGCATTCGTGAACGCTTTGATTTCACCGGTGTCCCGGTACGTGTGTTCTTCCGGAAGAAGGGGAAGTAGCACGTGATACCAAGACCGTCTCGGTGGCGGGGATGACAGATAGAATAGCAGATCAGATTGTTACCATGCCCAGATTCATCGGCGAGAAAATCACGGTCGAAACCACCGGCACGGTGAAACAACCGGTGCGTTTCACCTGGCGGGACACGGACTACGAGATCGTGGAGATCATCCAGAACTGGCAAGACTGGGGATTCTCTTCTGCTGCGCCGAGTCGCAATTGGATGACCCGCCGACACCGCAACTACTTCCGTGTCTGTACAAACACCGGTGACATCTTCGAGATCTACCTTGATCGCAGCAAAGCCCCCGACAGCGGGTGGTATCTGTACCAGCAGTTGGACGAGTAATCGCTACTGCCGCATCTGCTCCATCTCCGATTCCAAACGATCAATCTGTTGCTGCTGCTCCTTGACCGCTTCGATCAATACCGCAACGAGCCGCGCATAGTCGACCGACTGCGCATCAACACCATTGTCCTCGTATTGCACCACCTCAGGAAGAACGTCGCCGACTTCTTCAGCAATCAGCCCGAGGTCGTTCGCATCATTCTCATTCCACTTGAACGTCACACCCCGCAAGTGTTCCACTGTCTCAACGGCGTTGTCGATTGTCTCAATGTCGTGCTTCCAACGGCGCGAACTGTACGTGTCCCAGCGATTGGCCAATCCCCGTCCGCTGCTGCTGGCACTGTTGGGCAGCGTGATCCGATTGGATGGCGACGTCGTGCCGATTCCAACGTTTCCATTATCTTCGAGGTGCATCACCGTCGTGTTTGCATAGGGGTTGCTGCTGCTACCATAGGTGATGCGCAATCCCGCGCCGCCGCCGGATGTCTGGCGCAAAATGGCCCATTTGTCGATCAGTCCCTCCACTGATGTGACTTCACCGAGTGCAATGCCCGAACCGGCAACCCCGCCCTCGCCACTGTAGAGGCCCAGCACGGCATCATCATCCTCGGCAATAATGTCATCTTCCTGTAGATGGGCGTCATCCAGTGCAATATTCTGTTCCTGTACGTGAAGCGGTCCAAGGGGGATGTTCGTAGTTATGCCCACTCCACCCGGCGCCCGCACAATAAACTGCTCCGGTGCGGACGAGTATGCTCCGCTGCTACCGCCCCACACAAACGATCCGGAATGTGTTGCCTGTGCGCTCTGTCCGCCGGCAAACGAGTAATCACCGATGGCCTTGTTCCGGCTTCCGCCAGGTACAGTGGAATAGTCGCCCAGTGCCGCGTTGGAGTCGTGCGGATCTGGTCCGCCGCCACCGCCAACCACGGAGTAGGATCCATCCGCGATATTATACTGCCCGCCCCCGATGAACGAGTTCAGTCCGCGTGCTTCATTTCCCACTCCGCCGACAATTGCGGCCTCGCGGTTGGTCACAGTGTTGGAACGTCCTCCGCCGATGAAGCCTGCCGAGTTAATGCACTCATTGTCCTCTCCGCCCACAACAGCCGACAGAAAGCCTGTCACGCTATTATCATGACCACCTGCGATGACCGATCCGGCTTCCGTAAGATCATTACGCAGTCCGGCACCGATGAATCCGGCACGGCCGGCGTTCGTGTTGTCTTGGCCGCCACCCACCACAGTGTAAGGTGCCGATGCGGAGTTTATGGATCCGCCTCCCACATGCGCCAGAGTATCACTGGCTTCGTTGTTGATACCGCCCGTGACCGAACTGCCATCGCTGAGAGACTCATTCAGGATCCCGAACGCGACAGAGTAATCACCATCGGCTTTGTTGTTCTCACCAACGGCGTGTGCCCGCAGTCCAAGCGCCCGGTTGCCCGGCCCGATCGTGACTTTGGAGAGAATCTCGCCACCGGTGGCGCCATCGACCGTCGCGACGCGATGAGCATAGGGCCCCGACGTCAGACGGACGAGGGGCATCGCCGTCGGAGGATTGACACCATCATCGACGGTTACCTCAAGATAGAGGGTCGTATCAGCGAAGATATCCTCGGTCAGAGGTTTCAATGCGCCGAGACGGGTGGTCCACAAGCCATTGCCATCGGAGGTCACCGTCTGCACTTCTCCGGTGGCGTCGGGCCAGACCAGGAATGCTCCGGTGGGGTCGCTGTAGATCTTAAACGTCAGTGTCTTGCTCCCGGCGAGCAGGGGAGACCCGGACCCGTCGGTGAGACGCCCTTGTACGGACATGCTCGATGGCACAACGGCCAACGCCGTCGTGCACAATCCAAGAAGTGTAACAACACATGCGATTCGGACTGCTCGCTTCATCATAGTACACAACTCCAAACTACTGCCTGAGCTGATCAACGATCTCTTCCAATTGCGAAATGCGTTCGTCCTGCTCAGAGATTGTTTCCTGCTGTTCTTTCATGCCTTCAATGAGTAACGCCACCAGCCGCGAATAATC
>WJJR01000460.1 GCA_014729565.1 Candidatus Zixiibacteriota bacterium
CCTCTCCGAAAGCGAAGAGGAACAGCAGATTAAGAAACTCTCCGGCGGCGGCTTCACGGTGACGCGCGGGGGACGGTTCCTGCATCTCACCGGCCCGTCCGACAAGGGCAAGGCGGTCCGCGAACTGATCGCCTGGTATGCCAAGAAGGCCCCGGTCAAGCCGCGCACGCTCGCGTTCGGCGACAGCCCCAATGATTGGCCGATGATGGCTGCCTGCGACATCGCCGTCGCGGTCAAACGCCCCGATGGCAAATATCACGCCTCCCTTCGCGAGCACAAAGGCATCCGTCTCGCCGGCGCCCCCGGCCCCGAAGGATTCAACCGGATGGTGCTGCGCCTGCTCAAGCAGTTGCTGTAATCGACTTGGATAACTAAAAAAAGAGCCACTGACGGGCATTGGTGGCTCTTTCTATATGTTGCTACACAGGTTATCGATTTCTGTTTCTTGAGGAGAATCGAATGAGGCGAATGATTACCACGATCGCGTGTGTGGCCGTTGTGTTCATGGCCGCTGCTGTCGAGTACAATGGTGCCGCAGCCGACACGACGTCCACAGAGGTTAATTCATCAAGTGAGGGCTCCATGCAGGTCCAGTATCTCGAGATCGTAACTCCCGATGTCGACTCTCTCTGCACGACTTATGAGAAGATCTTTGGCGTGACCTTCGGTGAACCGGTAGCCGAGTTTGGCAACGCACGTACGGCCGATCTACCCAATGGCGGCAAGCTGGGTGTCCGAGCACCACTGCGCGAGACCGAGCAGCCGGTCGTGCGCCCCTATCTTCTCGTAGATGACATTGCCGCCGCCGTTGAGACCGCAAAAGCGGCTGGTGCCGAGATCGCCATTCCCCCGATGGAGCTTCCGGGCCAGGGAACCTTTGCCATTTATCTTCTGGGCGGCATCGAACACGGACTGTGGCAACGATGAGTCGCGGTAGGTCAGGTAGCAGATCAGGACCACGCCGCGTCAGAAAGACCACCGTTCGCTACCCCTTCTGTGCGCCGGGGTCCTGACATCGCCTGATTGGGCAATTATCAGAACCCGCGCGCTAACGAACGCGCATGAGTCTGATTGGATAGACGCGCGAACTTTATCCCGACGAATGGAGAAAGTTCTGACCTACAGCAAAGTTGATTCTCGCTCAGCCAATGTGCGGTGCCCCACCCTACGCTTTGACGACGCAGGAGGCAAGGCGTAGGGTCGGATCCGAGTGTATCCGCGCCGTAACGCGAAGTTGCCAGACCACACCGCTCAACAAAACGGGCGCCACTGACGAATCTCAGTGGCACCCGTTGTCGTTTGCAATGCTATCCAATCATCACTCCGGAAACCGCTTGTCGTACTCCTCCTGCGTCAACCGCGTGATGGTGTCCATTCCGGCCGCTTCGAGTTGCGTGTTGAGCGACGCCAGATTGTCACCCAGAATCGTCTCATACGCGTCGTTCTTTTCGGCAATGCGATCTTCGAGGACCGCCATGCGGTCGAGTTGCGAGTCGGTCGGACGGCCACCGTAGCCGCTCACCGCCGAGTACAAACCGACGACATGTTCGCGCAACTGTTCTTCGCCGGTTAACCAACCCTCTTTCGTGGCGACCAGTGTCTTGTGCAGATCGTCGAGACGTTCGGCGAAATCGCGCAACGATTCTTCCAGATCTTCATTATTGTCTAGACTGTCGGCGCGTGCTTCGGCCTGATCGCGGGCATCGGTCACCGATTCGGCGATGAAGGCCAGTCGTTCCTGCATGTCATACAATTGGAGCACCGTCTCTTGTTGCAGCGCGCGATCCTCGGTGCTGTGCGGTGAATCGGGATCGTAGACCACGCTCACCACACCACTCGCCGTATCCTTGGGACGAATCACCTTCACCATATAATCGCCCGCGGGCAACATCGGACCGAACAGCGCTCCACCAGCCAGCGAGGGGGCCGGCGGCACCCGTGGCGGCTTCTTGCGCATGTGCCAGCTCACACGATTGATGCCGCGCTGTTTGCCGCCTGGCAACGTCTTGAGCAATTCGCCTTCGGGATTGTAGACCTCGACTCTAAAGTCGCCGAACATGTGACGTTTTTTCATGTAGTAAGTAATCTTGGCCACGTCGCTCGGATTACGGCCGACAAAGCTCTGATCGCCGGCAAACCCCTGTTCCCACTTCGGTATCCGAATCGGCGTCGGGCGTGACGCCAGGAAGTGCAGATCATCGTCCAACACTCCCGTCGTCAACTCTCGCAACGGCGTGATGTCATCGATAATGAAAATGCCGCGACCATGCGAGCTGACGACCAGATCCGACTCACGCGGATGAATGACCATATCGCGCACCGACACCTTCGGCAGATTTCCCGTAAACCGCGCCCACTGCTGTCCGCCGTCGACCGTGACATACAGCCCGAATTCCGTGCCAACAAACAGCAGATTCGGATTCACGAAATCCTCGCGAATCACATGCGCATAACCGTCGATTGAATCCGTTACAATCGAGGTCCACGACTCGCCAAAGTCGGTGGTCTTGTACACGTACGTCGTCATGTCGCCGGAGTAATGTCCATCAAATGTAGCATATGCCGTCGCGCGATCATGATGACTCGGCTCGACCGTGCTGCACCACGTATGCTCCGGCAAACCGTCGATGTTCGACACGACATTGGTCCAGCGTCCGCCCTGGTCAGTCGTCACCTGGACATTACCGTCATCGGTGCCGACCCAGATGACATTGGAGTCAACCGGGGACTCGGCAATCGTGAAGATCGTGCAGTGATTCTCGGCGGTCGAGTTGTCGATCGTCAGACCGCCCGTCTCCTCCTGCCGCTGCTTTTCCGGATCGTCGGTGGTGAGATCATCGGACAACCGTACCCACGATTCCCCCTGGTCGGTACTGCGGTACAAGAACTGTGCACCACAGTAGATGGCCTTCGGATTGTTGGGACTCTTGACCAGCGGCGTGTTCCAGTTGAACCGCAGCTTCGGCATACCCGCCTCGGGATACGGCTTTATTTCTTTGATATCCTTCGTTGAAACGTGATAACGATGAATCTCCCCGCCCTGCAACTCCCAGTAGATCACATCGGGATCGGACGGATCACGGAAAATGCAAAAGCCATCACCATAGCCCACCGACTGCCAATCCTTGTTCTGAATTCCGCCGGGGCTGCGCGACGGGCCATACCATGATCCGTTGTCCTGCAAACCGCCGTACACATTGTAGGGGACCATCATGTCGACGCTGACACGGTAGTACTGCGCCAGCGGCAGGTTCTGCATCATCCGCCAGGTGTTGCCACGGTCGCGCGATTCGTACACGCCGCCATCGGTACCGACCAGCATGTACTCGCGATCATTCGGATCGATCCACAATGAATGCATATCGGAGTGCACATTGCCGCCACCGCGAAACGGCGACGTAAACGCTTCACCGCCATCATCCGAGACCGTCAGGGTCACGCCCGGCTTGTAGACACGCAACGAATCAACCGGATCGACAACGCAATCGGCGAAATAGAACGGGCGCGCCTGCACGTTGAATGACGTACTGGTCTTCACCCAGGAGGCGCCGCTGTCTTCGGACCGATAGAGCGCGTTGTCATCCGACTCAACGACCGCGTACACATACCTGGGATTCGAAGGTGCAATCGAGAGGCCGATCCGTCCCACTTCACCCGTCGGTAACCCCTCTTCCAAACGTGTCCAGGTCTTGCCACCATCGGTGGTCTTGTAAAGTCCGCTCCCGTCGCCGCCGGAAATGAAGAAATCTGCGCTGCGGCGGAATTCCCACATCGCTGCGTACAGAACGTCCGGGTTTTCCGGATCGATCTCCAAGTCGGCGCAGCCGGTGTTCTCATCGATGTAGAGAATCTGTTCCCACGTGTCCCCACCGTCAGTCGATTGGTAAACACCACGCTCTTCGTTGGCATTCCACAAGTGGCCGAGTACACCGACATAGATAACGTCGCTGTTGTCGGGATGAATGAACACATCGATGATGCGCTCGGAATTCTCGAACCCCATGAATTCCCAGTTGTCACCGCCATCGGTCGTACGATAGAGACCGGTGCCGACTGACACGCTGTTACGCGTTCGTCCTTCACCGGTACCGACCCAGACGGTATCCGGACGCGCCTGATCGATGGTCACGCATCCGATTGACATCGTGTGGTCATCGAAAATCGGCTCGAATGTGATGCCGGCATTCTCGGTCTTCCACACGCCGCCACTCGCAGTGCCCACATAAATGATTCGCCGATCGGAGTGAACGGCATCAATTGACATGATCCGGCCGCTCATCGTCGCCGGACCGATATCGCGCGCCTGGATGGCGCCGAACGTATAGGAATCAATTGGTGTCTGTGCCTGCACCGCCAGACCACCGCCAACCAGCAATACGGCGGCAGCCAGTGCCGTCACCCACCAGCGCGTTGATGCGCACATAAAGCCTCTCCCGCGTGTTGGCGTCTGACAAACGCGTCGATCACGCGCCGTCCGTCAGACGCCACTGCCCGTCTCTAGTGCAAATTGTCGCGTACGATTTTCACTACTCGCCGGCGTCGGTCGTGTCGGTTTCCGACTCCTCCACCTCCGGCATTTCGAACAACGAATCCGGCAACTCGATATTGAACTGGATCGAATCGATGTTGTACTGCATCACGGTCTGGCCGTTCATCTTGTTTTCGATCGAATGGGCGATCATCAGACCGTTGGCTTCTTTGTAGTCGCTCGAATAGCTGTCGACTTCGATTTCGGCGCCCTGGCGCTCGCGCATCGCCGTGGTCTTCAGCTCGAGATAGTACTCGGCGTCGAGGTACACATGGTCGACGTCGCCGCTCTCCTTGGTGAGTTTCAACTTGTAGACCGGCTGACCCTCCATATCTTCCTTGCCGATCAATTCCACCTCGTGGCCTTTTTCTTCCGGATTGACCAATGGGCCTTCGATGTCGGCCATCTCCCTGATCTCTTCGGTATCCTCGGGGGTCATTTTCTCCGGCGTCGTCTTGCCCATGAACGGTGAGATGTACCAACCGGTCTCGCCGTTATACGCCTGAATCATCGTCTGACCCTGTATCGTGAATTCGAGGCGCATTTTGCCCGGGCGTTTGATGTACAGGAGACCGGGCACCTGCATGCCCTGCATGTTGGTCTTGCCGAAATACTTCGCGGTCTCAACTTTCTCCAATGCCTCCATGCCGCCCCGCGCTTCAACGTACTTGTCGAGAATTTCGTCGACAGTCTCTGCTGCCGCCGTCGCAGCGAGCGCAGCCACGATCATGATGGCGATTCCGATGATTCGTTTCATTACCTGTCCCTCCGGTGAGTGAGATGGTATCGTCGATGGTTTATTGGTTATTCCACGAGCTTCATCATTCATTCCCTAAGTGGCACTTTCGCACACGATAACTCACCGATATGTAAGAGCGGGGCACTAAAGTCAACCGAAGACCCGACCCCATCTCGCACAATACAAGTGCCTCGCGCCGACGTTCAAGCCACACCCTAACTCATTATTGAATAGCTAATTGCAACTGATTTTGTCTCCTGGCAGAATTCATTGATCGTGACCGAATTAACTTGGAGTTGCGATTGGCCAAATCCCGCTCTTACGTCGCGGGGCTATACGGGTGATCACGTTATTGCTCAACGACTTGAGTGAGCTTGACAACTGTGCGAACCCTAGCGGCCCCAGCA
>WJJR01000461.1 GCA_014729565.1 Candidatus Zixiibacteriota bacterium
ACATGGAACTGTACGGTTTCGAAGCGGGCGGCAACTTCAGCGAACAATCAACCGGCCACAAACCCGGTACGAATATCCCCCATCTGACACAGCCACTCAGTGAATTGGCCCGCTCACGAGGTCAGGAACCCGAGAAGTTGACAGAACGTGTCGAGAGCATCCGACAGACGCTCTTCGATGCGCGCGAGAAACGCATCCATCCTTACAAAGACGATAAAATCCTCACCGACTGGAACGGGCTGATGATGGCGGCATTCGCCAAGGCAGGACGGGTGTTGAACAACGACGCCTATATCGGCACCGCGCGTCACGCCGCCGATTTTGTGCTGAAATCATTGCGCAAGGACAACGGACGGTTGTTGCATCGGTATCGCAACGGTGAAGCGGGAATCGATGCCACCGCCGAGGACTACGCGTTCTTCATTTGGGGTCTGCTGGAATTGTATGAATCATCGTTTGAGATCGACTATCTCGAAACCGCGCTTGATCTGAATAATGATTTTATTCAACACTTCTGGGATGAGCAAAACGGCGGTTTTTACCTGACCGCCGACGATGCAGAAGAACTGATTTCACGGCCGAAGGAAGTCTACGATGGGGCGATTCCATCGGCCAATTCGGTCGCGCTGCTCAATCTTGTGCGACTCGGGCGAATCACCGCCAATACCGATTTGGAAACAAAGGCGCACCAATTGGGCGAGGCATTCGGCCAGACAGTCGCGAAAGCACCGATGGCACATGCCATGATGCTCGTTGGACTCGATTTCATTGTGGGACCGTCGCGCGAAATCGTCATCGCGGGCGACGTCAACGCCATTGACACGCAGGCGATGCTGACTGCGCTGTGGTCGCGTTTTGAGCCAAACAAGGTCGTTGTCATGCGTCCCATCGGAGATGGTCCCAAAATCGCACAAATCGCGGAATACACCAAGAATCAACACAGTCTCGACGGTAAGGCGACGGCCTACGTCTGCCAGAACTACGCCTGCCAATTGCCCACCACCGATCCCGGCAAGATGCTGGAGTTGATCGGGCAGTAGTCACAGCGATGTGTGGGGTGCCCCACCGCTTGCGGTGGGTTTAGATTGTCCGGAGACAATTCAACACATGACGGCGACACCAGTGAATACAACGATTTTGATCGTGACCAGAATCTCATCCCACCGCAAGCGGTGGGGCACCCGGCTCCGTAGGCGAGACACAAATTCACCCCAGAAATTCCTTGCCAACACACGGCCCCCTTCTACTGTTTCATATATAGCAACACCTCAGACGGGAGTCTGCCGTTGTGAACACTGTCATTGTGGCGATTGTGGGGCTGGCCTGGCTGTATTTCGCGTATCGTTGGTATGCGCGGCGTATCGATCAGCGCATCATCCAGCCCGATGACACACGTCCAACGCCGGGCACCGAAGTCAACGACAATCGGGATTATGTCCCCACCCGTCCGCTGGTCCTGTTCGGACACCATTTCTCGTCGATCGCCGGAGCCGGACCAATCGTCGGTCCGATTCTGGCGCTTGCGCTCTTCGGGTGGCTGCCCGCATTGATCTGGATTCTGGTGGGATCGGTATTTGTCGGTGCGGTGCACGATTATACGGCACTGATGGTCTCGATCCGCCACCGGGGTGTCTCGATTGTCGAGATTGCCGGGACGGCAATCTCCAATACCGCCCGCTGGGTTCTCTCGGCATTTGTCTGGTTTGCATTGGTGCTCGTACAGGCGGTGTTTGCCGTGTTGTGTGCGCAAACGTTGACGGAGAAGCCGGAAATCGTCATCCCGACGTTGGGAATCGTTGCATTGGCGATTCTGTTCGGCGCGGGTGTTTACAAACGCATTCTCAACTTCTCCGTCGGCACGGTCTTAGCTCTGGGCGCCATGGTGGCGTTGATCTTCATCGGCCAGCGTGTCCCCATCGAAGCGTCATACAACTTCTGGTTGGTGGTCTTTATCGGCTACGCATTCATCGCGGCCATCCTGCCGGTCTGGGTGTTGCTGCAACCGCGCGACTACCTGTCGGTGTACATACTGCTTGCGGGGATGGTGCTCGGCTTCGGCGGATTGTTTGTCTTCCATCCCAGCTTCAACGCGCCCGCGTTGCATGCCGTCTCGAGCACGCAGGGCCCCATCTGGCCGATGTTATTTATCGTCGTGGCCTGCGGCGCAGCGTCGGGATTTCACTGTCTCGTCTCCAGTGGGACGACCGCCAAGCAACTGAATCGTGAATCCGATGGACGCAAGATCGCCTTCGGCGGGATGCTGACTGAAGGTGCACTCGCGATGCTGGTTGTGTTGATTATCGGCGGAGCGTTGTACTGGAAAGAAGCACCAACAGCCGCGGTTTCCGGATATGTTTTTCAGGATTTACTGGGGCAGAGCGCGAATATTGCCTTTGGCACGGCGCTGGGACGCGTCATGGGCAGTCTCGGCATTCCGATCGCGATCGGCACCGCATTCGGCGTGCTGATGCTGAATGCGTTTATTCTGACCACACTTGATACAACCGTTCGCCTCTCACGTTACATTGTGCAGGAAACCGCCGGTCAGAAAGTGGCATTCTTCCGCAACCCGTACGTTGCTGCCGGACTGGGCCTGGCGCTCGCATTTTATTTCTGCATTGGCGGCAACTGGAAGATCATCTGGCCGCTGTTCGGCGCATCCAATCAACTGGTCGCAGCGTTGGCGTTGATGGTTGTGACCGCCTACTTCATTGCAGTCAAAAAGCCGACTCTCTACACCTTCATCCCTGCCGTCTTCATGGTGATCACCACCGAAGCCGCCCTGATCTATCAGTTGTTCTGGATCTTCCTGCCCGACGGCAAGTGGGTACTCAGCGTCGTCGCGATCTTCTTAATGCTGCTGGGATTGATGGTGACGTACGAAGTATTTCGGAAGTTCCGGGTGGCGTTTGGCAACGGACGCCGGGTCGCCCGTGACGTGGCGCCTCAGGCGTAGCGATCAATACACATTTACCGTCACACCGAGACCCAGATTCCACTGTCCCCACTGACTCAGCGACGTGAAGTCCATGTAACAGATTGCACTGTAGAGTCCGAATTGTCCCCACATCATATCGTCGGCACCGACGCCAACGTCACCGCATCCTCGTAGTGGATGGTCGTGGTGAAGAGGGCAAATCCGATAAACCCATAGGGCCGAAGCCGGCTGTCCATTGGCGGAGCATACATCAAGTCCAGCATGCCACCTGTA
>WJJR01000462.1 GCA_014729565.1 Candidatus Zixiibacteriota bacterium
CACTGCGAATGCACACGCACAAGAACATCATCGTCGCCCGATACGTCACCCCGTACGAGCGCGAGATGCGTGTATCCGTCCACTTTGGATTCATACATATGCAGTTTGAAATCGCCATAGCGCGACGGCAGATCGACCGTGCGCACGCACTTTACGAGCCGTTCGTTTTTCTGGCGATAGGCAATCAGGTCAGCAATTGTGATCATCTTCAGGCCGAACTCATCGGCGATCTCACGTAAGCGCGGCAGCCGTGCCATCGAACCGTCATCATCCATCACTTCACACACGACACCCGCCGGTGAATGCCCCGCCAAACGAGCGAGATCGACGGCCGCTTCGGTGTGCCCGGCACGGCGCAGGACACCGCCCTTGACCGCCTGCAACGGGAAGACGTGCCCCGGACGAGCCAGATCGTTGGGCTGGGTATTGGGATCAACAAGCGCCTGAATGGTGCGACAGCGATCAAAGGCTGAAATGCCGGTGGTGGTCCCTTCGACGGCATCGACGGAGATCGTGAATGCGGTCTGCAAGTGCGCGGTGTTGTTGCGCACCATCGGATGGAGATCCAAGGCCTCCAGACGGTCCTTATCCAGTGCGGCACAGACGAGGCCACGGCCCTGCGTGACGAGAAAGTTGACTTTCTCGGGTGTCACCATGTCGGCGGCCATAATGAAGTCGCCTTCGTTCTCGCGATTCTCATCGTCGGTGACGATGACGATTTCGCCCCGTCCGATCGCGGCGATGGCATCGTCGATGGCATCAAATTCGGTAGTGCGCTCGGTTGTCTGTTGCAGATTCGATTCCATGTCCAACTCCTATCGTCAGAGCACCGGCTGCTGGCATTACCAGCCGGCATTTTCCAGGTATTCCTCACTAATGGCGGTGCGGGCCGACTGGGTCGCCTGCACCGCCTGAACGGCTGCTTTAATAAGCTGATCAAATTCCAGGTTAACACGGCTGCCCGATGTCAAACTGTTCAGCGTCGTGTTCTCGAGTGTTTCGGGAATGAGTGCGACGGTGAGCGTATCGTCTGTGCGACGGGAGATCGTGAGACTGATCCCGTTGATCGCAATCGAGCCCTGGTCAATCGTCCAGAGGGCGTAGCGCGAATCATGCGCCACGGTCAATTCATAAGCGCCGCCCGCGCTGTTGATGCGTGTGACTGTTCCGACGGTATCGACATGACCGCTGACAAAGTGTCCGCCCAGACGATCGTGCGGCCGCAGCGGCGGCTCCAGGTTGACGCGCGTGCCAACCTGCCAGTCGCCATACGTTGTCTTTTTCAATGTTTCCGGAATCGAGGTGCCGGTGATCACATCGCCCGTGACAGTCTCGACCGTCTGGCAGGCGCCATCGATGCAAATCGAATCGCCACGTTTCAATTCACCGGCGAGCTTTGGTGCACGAATCCCCCACGCGACACCGGAGGATGTCGTTGTCAGCCGTGTAACGGCTCCGAGTTCCTGTATCAATCCGGTAAACATCGTTCACTCAATTCCAATCTGTCTTGTCGTCTTCGCCGCTGATACTGACCGGATTGGTCAGTTCAACCGGCGGCGCCTCGGGTTCCTGTTCGACTTCGACCGCCTCTTCCTCATCGACCGCTTCGGCTTCGTAATCGGGATATGCGGTCATCAGCAAGTCGTGGCCGAGCCACTGGACGGTCGCATTGGTGAGTCGCACCGAATCGAGCACCGAGTGTGCGCGGTAATTGCCCAGTGCATTGACACCGGTGCCGATGAACCGCGGCGACATCAAAATATGCACCTTGTCGGCCAGTTGCTCGCGAATGAATGAACCGAAGACCATCCCGCCGCCCTCGACGAGAATCGAGGTGATGTTATTGCGCGCCGCGGTATCGAGCACTTCGTGCAAATCGATTTGGTGGCGGTCATCGGGATTGACATACCAATTGAAACAATCGGGATGCGGCGAGGTCAGCGGTCGTTTCCCAATCGACAATCCGATACGCACCGTCCGGCGGTCATGATTATTCACAAACACACCGGCACTCGGGGCGATCTTGCCCCACGAATCGAGAATCAGACGCAGCGGATCGCGGCCTTTGACCGCGCGTACGGTCAACTGCGGATTATCGACTATGACCGTGTTTTTGCCAACCAACACGGCATCGACTTGCGCGCGTAAACTGTGCACGAACTTCTGGGCGGCCGGACCGGTGAGCCGTTCGCCGCGTCCATTGACTGTCGCGATCTTGCCATCGAGCGATTGCGCGATCTTCAGTGTGATGAGTGGCTTGCCGGTCAGGACGAATTTGGCGTGCGCTTCATTTAATTCGAGCGATTCCTTTTGCAGGACGTTCACGCGCACGCCAATGCCATGCTCACGCAGCGCCTTGACACCGCCGCCGTTCACTTTGGGATTCGGATCTTCCATCCCGCACACGACCGTTGCGATGCCCGCCTGAATGATCGCTTCGACACAGGGCGGGGTCTTGCCGTAGTGTGTGCACGGTTCCAAATTGACGTAGAGCGTCGCCCCGGCGGCATGGCCGGCGGCTTCTTTGAGCGCGATGATTTCGGCGTGTGGCCCACCGGCGCGTTGATGATAACCACGGCCGACGACCTCATTGCCTTTGACCACCAGCGCACCGACCATCGGATTCGGACTGGTGCGTCCGGTTCCCTTGCGGGCCAATGCCAGTGTCTCGGCCATCCAGTACCGGTCGATTTCGCGCTGGTTTTTAGACTCGCTCATAAACGAAAAACCCCTCACTTCACCATCGAGCTTCGGGGTGAAGTGCGGGGCCCTGTGGCCGCCGCGCACACTTCGTAACGCACGGCATATATATCAGTGCCGACGCTTCCGACTGCGCGACTTCCGCACACCTTCTCCCATCCGGACTGTACCGTCGGCGCCGGAATTCCACCGGCTCAACCGTCTCGTGTCAGAGACCGTTCGCGGGCTGTGACCGCCGGTTGAGGAATTGCACCTCACCCCGAAGGCGATATGTCGTAAGTATGTACGCGCCGATCACAAGCACCGTCAAGGTTTTTAGGGTACAGAATGGCAAATTCGGACAGTTGCAGCCCCGTTCTCCTGTGGGGGAAACCACTCGGATAAGTGATGGTGGGACAAGCGGATCGGAAACAGAGCGCACCACCCTGTCCTGCTGTCTCAATGCGATTACATCGTAGGGGCGCACGGCAGTGCGCCCGCGCGTTGCGACACATTGAATCGGTCCGGAATTCTGTCGAACGCTATAGCAATCGCTGCTGCGCCGTCGGCGCGGAGACCGCGCCCCTACGCATGATTCAAACGTCCGCTCAGCCAGTTTCTCTAAGCCCGCTCAATAACCTTTCGAATCAGTCCCGAGAAGATCACACGGTGGATGGGATAAAGGCTGTACCAATACAGGAAGCCGAACAGTCCTCTCGGTTCGAAAATGGCCGTGACAGTCAACCGGGATCCGGTTTCCGGCAGATCGTCGACGCGGAAATCGAGCCAGGCGCGTCCGGGCAGCTTCATTTCGGCGCCGAGGCGTAAGTGGTGCGGTGGTGAGACGTCTTCGACACGCCAGAAATCGACCGCATCGCCGCGCTGCAATTCGGTGGGATGACGGCGTCCGCGACGCATCCCCACCCCGCCGACGAGGCGATCGAGAAACGCGCGCAACCGCCACAGTGCATTGGCGTAGAGCCAGCCGTGGCGACCACCGAGACGCGATATCACGGAAAACACATCTTTGGCGGCGGTTGCAGTCTCGCGCTCACGGCGTTCAAAGATGAGCCCTTCGGTCGACTCCACGACAACCGGCTGTGGTGCGCGATCAAACGCCGACGACATCGACCCCGACCAGACGGTCTCGACCGCATTGTCGCCGACACGTTTGAGTGCGTTGCGGACGGCATCTTGGTATCCCAGCGGCTCGATATCCGGAAACAGGGAACGCGCTGACGGGTCGTGAACGACGACTTCGTTTCGCAGTCCTTCAATCAGCGGTCGCGCGAATGATGCCGGGATCGGTGTCACCAAGTCGACCCACAACGATGACAGCCGCGGTGTAAGGACCGGCACATTGATGATGTGACGGCGTAAACCGCGCACACGCGCGTAGCCGAGCAGCATCTCGCCATACGTCAACACATCGGCGCCACCGATCTCGATGATGCGGCCACGGGCATCGTTGCTCTGCATCGCCGCTACCAGGTAGGACAGCACATCACGAATCGCGATTGGCTGGCAGCGGGTGTTGACCCACTGCGGGGCGATCATAATCGGCAAACGTTCGGTGAGATAACGGATCGTCTCAAAGGAAATACTGCCACTGCCGACGATCACAGCGGCGCGCAGTTCGGTAATGGGGACACCACTCTCACGCAACATGTCGCCGGTATGGTGACGGCTGGCGAGATGCTGAGACAGATCGGAGTCGGTTTGCCCGAGACCGCCGACGTAGATAATGTTCTTCACGCCGCGTTCGCGGGCCACATCGCCGAAATTTCGTGCGGCAATCGTGTCGCGTTCGGCGAAACCGTGCTCCCCCGCCGCCATGGAATGTACCAGATAGTACGCCGTTTCGATTCCGGACAGCCCCTCGTAGAGCGAGTCACGATTCAGTACATCTCCAGCGACGATTTCGGCGTCGGGCCAACGAGAGCTGTCGACACGCTGAGGATCGCGGACGAGACACCGTAACCGTTCACCCTGTCGCAGCAGTCGCGACACGAGACGTCCGCCGACATAACCGGTCGCTCCGGTGACCAACACTCTTGGCGAATCGTCAGCCAACAGTTTCTCCTTTGTGCAGGAGGATATCGAGAATTGTGGCGTTGCGGTGGTCGAAAATCTTGCGAACCGAGCGCTTCACCATCAGCGCGTGAGCCAGGCGGCCGAGCGGACCGAATAGCAGATCGTAATTGACGGTGTCGGTCATGATCGTACCGCCGTCGGGCGCATCGCGGAACTCGTGGCGGTGATCCCACACCTTGTACGGGCCTTTCACCTGCACATCCGCAAAATGCTCATTGGGGACATATTCAGTAATTTCCGTTCGCCAGCGGAACGGGATCATGAATAAGCGCAATTCGTAATCAATGATAGCGCCCGGTTTCATCTCAAGGGGTAGCGGCGTGAGGATTTTGAACCTGAGGAAATTCGGGGTAATGCGTTCGAGATTGGCCGCATCGGAAAAGAAGGCAAACACCTCATCCCGGGGTAACGGGATGTGGAGTTCGCGGCGGAGTTGGTAGCGAGTCGGTGTCATCGCGGTGTAACGTTTAAGGGTTCCCGGGAGGTATCATTGGTATCTTCGGTCATGGCAAACGTGTGTCAAGATCACCGTGAGTTATCCGGGCCCTGATGGCAAAAAGCGCCATCAGGGCGACAATTATACCACGGGGCCTCATCCCTTTGGGTGTGTCGATCGCAGCTCCAGTGTGTCGCGGATGCGCAGATAGCCGTCATAGCGCTCGCGATTGATCTCGCCCGCCTCGACTGCCTCACGGACTGCGCAGTCCGGCTCGCCGATGTGCATGCAATTGCGAAACTTGCAGTCATCGGCACGCGAACGGAACTCGGGATACAAGTCCGGCAGATCCTCCTGCGTCAGATCCCAGATGCCGATCACCCGCAATCCGGGCGTATCGACAATGTAGCCACCGAAATCGAGCGGATGCAGCTCAATCGTCGTCGTCGTATGCGTCCCCTTCCCGGTCGACTCGGAAATCTCGCCGGTCTCCACATGAAGGCCGGGTTGCAGGGCATTGACGAGCGATGATTTGCCAACACCGGAGTGGCCGCAAAACATCGATGTCTTGAGCTTAACCAGCTCACGCAACTCGTCGATACCCTCACCGGAATCCGCCGATGTCGCGATACACGGATACCCGGCCATCGTGTACGCATCGCGCGCGCGGGTCATCTGCTTCTCGTATCCCAGGTCAACTTTGTTGACGACGACGACACCCTGCATGCCGTTGTTTTCCGCACCGAGCAGGAAACGGTCAATGGCCCCCAACTTCAACTTGGGCTTTGTGACCGACCCCACCACGATCAACTGATCGCAATTGGCGACGAGGATCTGCTCACGGAACGGCTTGATGACTTCGGGGCGGGAGAGCTTGTTACGACGTTCATGAATTTCTTCGATGACACCGTACGGAGGTGTCTCGACGGCAATCGCCACCCGGTCGCCGACGGCAACCGGATTGACTGTATCTTCACTTGTCAGGCGGAAACGGCCGCGCAATTCACAATCGAAGGTACCGTCCGATGTCTGGACGATGAAGCGCTTGCCGAAACTCTTGATGACCCGCCCGTCGTACTGGCGTGCCGTATCCATGCTCACCTATTGTCAGGGGAGCGCTACGAGGCCGGTCATCGCGGAACGGCTGGACTTACACGCCGGACATATACCGGAATATCGCGTCCATTTCCTTTTCGAGCGATTCGACCTGGTAGATCTCCCGGTTGATCCACTTCTCATCCATCGGGTTCTTCTTCAGGATTTCCTTCAGCTCGTCCCCCGATGCAACATCGAACACCGTAATGCTGCCATGATGATTGTGGAAGGCCCAATGACAGACCACCTTGCCGGTCTTCTGCATTTCCTTGAGGTAACCGAGCCACTCGGTAATCCCATCGATAATCGACCCGAGATCATCGACCTGTTCATCGGTTCCCTTGCGGCGGTCATAGACGAGGAAGTTCATGGCAGCCCCCTTCCCAAAAATGGAGCGTTGACGTGACCCAGAGTCTGTCCTCCGGGGTTATCGGACTAATAAACTGCACCATTAAACGAAGGCAAGCAATGAGTTTGGAGTCAAAACAGGACAACGGCGACTAGGTATTGTCAGAATCGGAATCATCGGGGACGCGCGGCCGATCCAGCATATCCCGGGCCAGGCGGTCCTGCTCGGCCAGGGTTTCCGGGGTGCGGAATTCGCTGACATCGACATGGGAAGAAAATGAAGAGATCAGACCCAGGATAAAGACCGGGGCCACTTCGACAGCATGAAGAAGCAGTGAGAATCCGAGTGCCTTGTCTTTTCCCA
>WJJR01000463.1 GCA_014729565.1 Candidatus Zixiibacteriota bacterium
CGTCACGATCTTCTTCAATCGCGTGACGTCCCACGTTGGGATCGGCCCCTGCCCCGAGACCGCGTGTGACCTGCGCACCGATTTGAATGCGGCAATTGGCTTTCGATTGATCCAACACCTGCGAATCGGTGTTGACCACGAGGAATTCCACGCCGGTCAGATCGGCTTCGATCATCCGGTTGACGGCGTTTCCTCCGGCGCCGCCGACGCCGACGACCTTCAGTTTGGCCGCCAGTTCCTCATCCATGGCGAATTCAAATGTCATCTGCCCTCCCCTTTATCAATTCCGAAGTACCACGATTCTGTATTTGAAAAGTGCTTACAAGAATTCCGAGAGCACCTCACCGATCCGCGATGACAGGCGATGGAAGAATCCCTCACCGTCGCGCCGCCGCGAAGTCGGTGCGACATCATCGGCGCGTGCAATCAATCCGAGCGCAACCGCATCAGCGGGACCCATGACGCGATCCATCATGCCGGCGACATTCAACGGCCGTCCGGTGCGGACCGGCAAATCCAAAATGCGCTCGGCCAAATCGGTGGCGCCGGGTATTCCCGCACCGCCGCCGGTCAACACCGCGCCGGCCGCCAGCATGTCGGCAATCGGCGCTTTGTCGATCTCGCGTTTGGCCATCATGAAGATTTCTTCGAGACGCGGTTCGATAATCGATGCCACGACGCGCGGTGACACCAAACGCGCCTCCTGATCGCCAACTCCCGGCACGTCCACCGGCCCGCGGTCGGCCACCATCTCGCTTCGTGCCGCGCCGGCGGTCAATTTGATTTCTTCGGCCGCGTCGATGGGGGTGCGCAAACCAATCGCCAGATCATTGGTGATATTCCGTCCACCAACGGCAATCGTAGCGGTGTGGCGAAGTGCATCATCGAGATAAACCGCAACGTCGGTCAATCCGGACCCCACATCTATCACGGCCACGCCCATTTCACGATCACGGTCACTGAGTACCGAATCAGCAGCCGCCAGAGTCGACAGTGTAATCGATGCCGGACGATAGCCGATTTCTTCGATGCAATGATGGATGTTGCTCACCGCCAGAGTCGCCGCGGTGACAATATGCACCTCGACTTCGAGACGAGATCCGATCATCCCGATCGGATCACGAATGCCGCCCTGTTCATCGACAACAAACTCACTCGGGAGCACGTGAATCACATCCCGGTCGGGCGGCACCGATACGGCGCGTGCCGCACGCAACACACGGTCCACGTCGGTATCGGAAATCGGTCCGCCGCCACGGGACACCGCCACCACACCACGCGAATTGAGACTGCGGACATGGTCGCCGGAAATGTTCACGTGAATGGCGTCGTGCGGTACGCCCGCCATCAGTTCGGCTTCATCAAGTGCTTTGCGGACGGCGTTGACGGTGCGATCCAAATGCACAATCACACCACGGCGCAGCCCGGTCGACGGAGCCCGTCCCACGCCGACAATCTTGAACGCGTCGTCGTCCCACTCGGCGATGACCGCGGTGATCTGCGACGATCCGATGTCCAATCCTGTTACAGTCGCGACTGTCGCGCTCATGTTCACCCCCCCTGCCGATGCGTTGACACCGGCAGATGCAACGCCATCGTTTCGCCATCCCGTTGGCGGACCTGCGCGGCTGGTTGTACGGCCGCGGTCCGCCGGTCGGGACGCACGATCAGGCGTCCGTCGAATCGTGCATCGATCGTGCACCCACTCAGTAGCGTTGAATCACGTTGTTCGAGTAACCGCGCCGCGGCCGCCGCGCGCTTCTCGATATTATTCCATCCCAGAATGATTCGCGTCTGCCCATTGCCCGCGAGCATGGTCCACCCGCGTTGGGCGTCGCGCATCCATTCCGATGCGCCGTGTTCGAAACGCGCATCGCCATCGACCACTTCCGACCAGACTCCCGCAGCCAAATGGGCTTCCGTTTGCACATGCTGATCGCGGCGTGCTGTCTGGCGCCAGATCGGCGAGGGTGGCATGTCGGCTTCGGTGGCAAACAGCGCACCGTCGGCCCGCACACCACGTCCCGCAACCGTCCACAGCGACGGATCGGTCGGTGTCAGCACCACGCTAACACCGCGTGGTACGACATACTGCACGTCACACTGGGCGCGTGCCCCAAATGCCGCCTGCAACCGCCGCCCCACCTGCTCGAAATCGTAGTGAAACAGGTTCGAGTCTCCCACCGGGGCTGCAATGTCCATCGCGCGGTGGTGCCACATCTCGGGTCCTTCTATATTGACAATACTCACCTTCATAAGCGGATAGTTTAATATAAACACAAGGAGGCCGATGACAAGAATATTCCCGGATATCAGCCACATTCGTTTGCCGTTCATCCAATGGTCGACCCCATCGACAAACAGACGCGTGCGGCGGACGAGGGAACTCATGACTCGACCTCCACTTCATTCAGCCGCTGTACAATCGCCGGGGCACACCGATAAATCGTTCCCGCACCGATGGTCATGACCAAGTCGCCCGGACGGGCCCACGCGACGGCGCGCTCGACAACGTCATCGAGATCCGAGGCAACCGTGCATC
>WJJR01000464.1 GCA_014729565.1 Candidatus Zixiibacteriota bacterium
CTCCTTGTGTGAAGAATTGTCCACCGGGATTCTCTCCAGAATCCCCAAGGAGTGCCACCTCCTTTTTAACATAGTACCTGATGGCGTTTTTTGCCATCAGGGCTCGCACAACTCACGCATGAATTGTCAAGCGCCTCCCGATTTCACAACGCCTTACCCCCGTGCAAGTGCGCGGGCACGTCGTGGAGATACTGATGTGCCTTTGGAGGTTGAAATACCTGATCAGGTTCTAGTCAAGTCGGGAGGGTGAGTTACATAAACCCTGATGGCAAGAAGCCGCCATCAGGGGCACAGGCGCGGTATGGGCAGAGGCAGCGGTTGCTGCAGGCGGGATGAGATTGAAAAGAATATAGCCAAACGTGGCCCTGATGGCGTTTTGTGCCATCAGGGCTTGCATAAGTCGTGTCCGATTGGCAACAAACACCAGAAGTGATTGACGGTCCAAACGCGACTATTTATAGTTCATTTATGCGTCGTGTCTTCTATAACGAGCCGGGTCATACACACTTCCTGACGTTTTCCTGCTACCATAAGCACCAGTTTCTGACGGAGAATAGCGTCCGCAGGTGGTTGGCCGATTCAGTTGACAAAGCGAGACGAAGGTACGCGTTGTCGATCTGGGCCTATGTATTCATGCCAGAGCATGTGCATTTGCTTATTTCTCCCTATGATGATGAATACTCAATCTCTCGCATTCTACATGCTATCAAACAACCTGTCGCAGCACGTATGGTGAAGCAATGGAGGCGTGAGTCGCCGTGGAAGCTCAGTAAGATTCAAACCCATCAGGGGCGACGTCCCGTTCACAGATTGTGGCAGGCGGGCGGGGGATTTGACCGGAACATGACAGACTGGGAGGCAATTTCAAATGCGACCAGCTACATCGAGTGGAATCCGGTTCGTCGGAGACTCGTCAAAGAACCATTGGATTGGGCCTGGTCAAGCGCACGTGCACGAGAGGGGTATGAGGATGTGCCGCTCAGCATTGATCGTATTCCGGATTTCTCCTCTGATCAGGCAACGTGAGTTACGCAAGCCCTGATGGCAAAAGGCGCCATCAGGGGCACAGCGAGGTACTATTTATCGAGAGACTCACTTGATACCATAGGCCGGGTGCCCCACCGCTTGCGGTGGGTAAAGATTGTTCGGAGACACCACATCAGAGTTCATTTCCGCCATCTCGCCCAATTATTGACCGAAACGTGTGAGAGTTCTTGGTTACCTTGACTTAACTTGTGCGGGCGTTGGTCACCTCTTGGGTATCATGGCTGGAGTCTAAACCCACCGCGAGCGGTGGGGCACCACGCTCAGAATTGCTCGAATTGTGGATTTCTCCTCCGACCAGGCAACGTGAGTTACGCGAGCCCTGATGGCAAAAGCGCCATCAGGGCCACTTTCCTTCTGGATTTGGCTTCCGCAATCACCGGGCTCACGCCCGGTGCTACGTTGTGTCGCGCCTATGGCGCTCTTGGTGGATTGTCCCATCATGACCGGACAAATGGTTGAATCCTCCGTTCTACATTGACAGCGCCTCCCCACACCCTACCTTCCCCCACAACCCCGCATCGCACGGGTCAGCGATGTGTACAACTACAGAGAGTGTGAGGTGACACCATGACCGACGATACCCCGCCCGAATTCAATCCGTTGCTGATGCAACTGATCATCTCGCTGCAGTCGGCCACGATGATGGAGTTGGGCAAGCTGATGAACCCGCAGACGCAGAAAGCCGAGCGGCGGCTGCCCATGGCCAAGAACTCCATCGACATGCTGACGATGCTCCAGCAGAAGATGGCCGGCAATCTCACCGCCGATGAGGAACAGTATCTGAGTCACGTCCTCTATGAACTGCGGATGAACTACGTCGAGGAATCGGAAAAGCCCGATCCGAAGCCGGACGATGAATCAACGCCTGAGGCCGAGCCGAAATCTGACTCGAATGCCAAGTCGAGGGATTCCGGCGGAGGGGAGAAGCAGACAGAATCGTCATGAGCGCATCGTCGGAGACCAGGGCACTGCCGTCGTGGGCCAGGGGCCTGGAGGCCAAGATCGAGCGCGACTTCGTGCTGGGCCCGCTGACGACGCTGAAGGTGGGTGGCCCGGCCGACTGGTACTACCCCGCCGAATCAGTCGACGATCTGGTGCGCGCGCTCACCCAGGTCAATCAGGCCGATATCCCGGTCACCCTCCTCGGCGACGGCTCCAATGTCCTGATCTCGGATCGAGGTATCCGTGGCGTGGTGATCCACAATCGCGCCAAAGAAATCACCCGCGACGGCAACAGTCTTTTCAGCGAGTCAGGCGCATTGCTTTCTGCGCTGGTCGAGCGCTCACGCGTCGAGTCGCTGACCGGCCTCGAATTCGCATCCGGGATCTATGGATCAGTCGGCGGGGCGGTCTATGGCAACGCGGGCGCCTATGGCAAGTCGATGGAAGATATTCTCTTATGGATTGACGTGTTGACTGCCGATGGCAACCGGGAGAAAGTGACTCCCGATCAAATGGGGTTTACCTACAGGAAATCGCGCTGCCGGGAGAAACGCTGGGTGGTGCTGAGCTGTCTGGTTGGCCTCCAGCCCGGTGAACAGCAGGCGATTACCGACGAGATCAACCGAATCATCGGGATTCGTGCCACCAAACTCCCCTCCGATCTTCCCTCAGCGGGATCATATTTCAAAAATATTGAAGACCCAACCGCCGAACATGGCAAAATCCCTGCGGGAAAGCTGCTGGAGGCGGTCGGGGCAAAATCGATGCGGGTCGGGGGCGCAGCGGTCTACGAGAAGCATGCGAACGTCATTGTCAACGCCGGCGGCGCCACCGCTGCCGATATCCTCAAGCTGGCTGCGCAGATGCGCCGGGCGGTCCGCGACGAATACGGCATCGAATTGCACAGCGAAGTTCGCTTTTTGGGGGAACATCAGCCCGATGCCGAAGTAGAATCCTAGCGATGACCCACTGCGCGCGTATCCCAATGTGGGAGCCAGATTCTTCGAACAGCGATTTGAATTGACCATTGCCAGACATCGGTGAGGAATTTATCTTTGGTTTTGAGGCTTGTTTCATTGTGAGACAGCCACTTGGCGGTCAAAAAGAAGGAGGATCTATCGATAATATCTAAAGGTTAATGAAGACCCCTGTCGGGGGGAGTATGTGCATTTGTTGCACAGAAGTATGAGACATCAAAAGCTCGTCCGCTCACAGCGACGCAGCCCGGTCATGTGGGTGGTCGTGTGTTTAGCGATTGTTTGCTCGCACGCTTCGGCATGGGGTATCGGCATTTCGCGCGATACCGTTCTGTATCATCCCCTGTACCCCCATTTTGACGTCACAGCAGAAAAAGAGAAATACCCCGTCCTGACCGTGGGCGATCTGTTATCGTCGCCGCTCAGTCAGGAAAAGTTCGACGAGTATTTTTTCGGTCCCGATCGCGATCCACGGTTCACCCACCTGGGGCGGCCGCTGGAATTGCAGATCGGCGTGCAGCCGCTTCAGGTCGATCTCGAAACGTTCCACGCGTTCAAGAACCAGGATCGGATCATCGATGCCTGGAACACCGACATCCAGCGGTTGATGAAGCAGTCCGACGCCGAAAAGCGCGGTGAACTGAAGATCGGTGTCGAGCTGCCCTCCGCGATGGAGAGCATTGTCGGTGAGGGCGGAGCGGGCCTCAAAGTGTCCGGCTACCGCCGCATTCTGTTCTCCGGCCGTTCCCAGTGGACCGATGCGCAGAGCAGCGCCTCGGCGCGTCAGAACAAGTTCCCCTCGCTCACCATGGATCAGAAGTCCCGGTTCACGATTGAAGGAACGGTGGGCTCAAAGGTCTCGGTCAAGGTCGACCAGGATTCCGAACGGCAAACCGATCTTGAAAACCGCATCCAGATTCGCTACCGGGGTGGCGAGGACGACATCCTGCAGAGCGTGGAGGCCGGCAACACCACGTTGTCACTGCCCAACACCCGCTACGTCGGGTACAGCCAGCGCATCCAGGGACTGTTCGGTTTTAAAGCCGAAGCGCAGGTCGGGCCGATCGACTTCACGATGATCGCTTCGCAGGAGAAGGGCAACACGGTCCGCAACCGGTTCACGGCGGGGGCGACTGGCCAGACCGTATCGTTCCGCCGCGACTACCAGTACGCACGCTACCGTTTCTTCGACATCGGCCGTGTCGGTGACGAGACACTCTTGCAGAATGAGGACGTAGTGGTGCGGTTCGAGTTGTATGAACTGATCAACACCACCGAGGTGACCCGGGGCAAAGGCGGAGTCGCATTTGAAGATGTGACCGACCCGGATGGCGAGGCCCAGGTGAGCCCGATCCGCAGCCGCTGGGAACAGTTGGGCCAGCAGGGATCGGAATGGGTGCTGGTCACCGAAGATCCAAACCGTGAATTGCCGTACGTCAAGTTCATCAACCAACAGTCCCGCATCGCGACCAAGACGATCGCCTACTACATGGAAGTGGAGCGCGGCGCGACGCGATTCTCGTTTGGCAGCATCTCGGGCGATTCGCTGGAACTGCAGTTGTTGAAACGCAGCAATCCCTCGCCCGACGATCCGTTCTGGGATGCGGAATGGAAAAACGTCTACGATCTCGGGTTGCGGAACATCGATTACAACGAATTCCAGTTGGACATCTACAAGGGCCAGCCCGGCGATGAGTCGAACCTGGCCAATAAGAACCATCAGGAAGGCGCTCCGTATCTCCAGATACTCGGTCTCGATCGTACGAATCAGTCGGGAGCGGCGGGGGCTGACGGAAAGGTCGACAACAATCCCGCGGTGCTCGATTTGGAGTCGGGGCTGCTCATCTTTCCCGACCAGCGCCCCTTTGATACCGATGTTGGCTACGCACCGCCGGGCGAATTCGAAACGGTTACGCTCGACGAACAGGTGCCGGCGATCTATGAGACCGACAACTACACGGAACTGCAGAAGCGGACAAAATACTACTTCCGGCTGGTCTCCCGCTCGCGGTCGACGAACATCAGTCTGCAGCAGGTGAACATTCTGCCGGAATCGGAAGTGATTACTTTCAACGGCCGCCGTCTGATCAAAGGCAGTGACTATCAGGTCGACTACGGCATCGGTCAGGTCACGCTGCTGCGCGATGAATACCTCGATCCCACGGGCGAATTGACGATCGACTACGAGTATGCCCCGTTTTTGACGGCGGAAAAGAAATCCCTCTTTGGTATGCGCGGCGAGTATCAGCCGAACAACAATTTCCGGACCGGTGCGACATTTCTCTACAAGGGGTCGAAGGCCACCGACCGTCCGGCCCAGCTCGGCCAGGAACCATTCCGCGACATCGTGCTCGACTACGATATCTTCTGGCGGACCAAGCCCAATCTGTTTACCAGCTTCGCGAACGCGTTGCCATTGGTGAGGACCGAGGCGCCGTCAAACTTGTCGATCGAAGCCGAAGTCGCCCGTTCGATGCCGAACCCGAACACCAAAGGCGAAGTGTACGTCGATGATTTCGAGGGGTCGCGACAGGCGTACTCGCTGGGGATTCTGCGGGAATCGTGGACGATCGGGTCGCCGCCGATCGACTTGGATTTGTTGGAGGCCGGCGTACCGGAACCCAAACCAACACGGGGATTGTACGATCCGTCGTTTGTCTGGTACAATCCGTACACCCAGTTCAAGATTACGGACATCTACAACCGCGAAGTCGAAAACAACAGCGAGGATCGCACGCATGTTCTGGTGTTGCGGTTCGACCCGAGAGAATCGCCGCTCTACGATTCGCTGACGGACAATCGGCGCGAGGTGTGGGGCGGCATTATGAATGGGTTGCCGCGCGGTGTCTGGGATCAAACGCGCGCGGAATTGCTCGAAATTCGCATGGCGGTCCTGGGCGTCAACGACGACGGTTCATTTGCGGAAAGCGACAGCCTGTTGGGAACGCTGCACATCGATCTGGGTCGTATCAGCGAAGACGTCAACCTGGATGGGCAGTCCAACACCGAAGACGTCAACCGCAACGGAACGCTGGAAGACGATGAGGACGTCGGATTAGATGGCGTGCCCAGTTCGCAGGAGGACGTCGACGGGGACGGCATTCCCGACACCAATTTCGTCACGCTTCCCAACGGCAGCCAGATCAACGATCCGTTGGGTGACGATTGGTTTTTCAGCGACGACTATCGGGAATTCGTCGACCGCATCAACGGCACCGAGGGAAACAGCGGCGACTTTCTGCTGGGACGTCCCGACAAAGAAGACATCGGCGGTGAAGGGGAAAACGATCTCGACAACGCCTACTATGCGTTTGAGATCGATCTCGCCAATCCCGGCGACAAATTGGTCGATGGATCGGAAAAGCCCAGTCAAACCGGCCTGCCCATTGTGTGGAAAACGTACCGCATTCCGCTGTGGGAACTGTACGACGCGGTGGACGTCAACGGGCGTCCCGACTCCAACAACATCCAGTACGTGCGACTGTGGATCGACAACGCCGGCCAGCGAACCGAATGTTTAATCGCCGCGTTGGATATCATCCAGAATCGGTGGGAAGGCCAGTTGTCTGAGCGTCCCGACCTGCCGCCCGTTCATCGCTACCAGCCGGCGGGAATCGAACCGGAACCGGATGATTCGCTCAACGACAAGGACCACATCCTCGATACCAAAGATTCGCGTCTGCCTCGTCTCGCCGAACCGCGCTTCCGTGTCGAGGTACGC
>WJJR01000465.1 GCA_014729565.1 Candidatus Zixiibacteriota bacterium
GAACGGAGGAAATGGCCATTGACCGACGTGACCACGCGTAGATACATAGATATTGCTAGTGGACCCCGGCGGTCTGACCCGCCCGCCACGCAGGATGATATGAACGTTTCCCCGACCAGCAGCAGCCGCAATCTGTATGAGGATGTTCTCAACGATCCGGATCGGACCGGGCGGTTTTTCTGGTGGCCCCATCCGACACAGGCGGCGTTTGAGGGATGTGCCCGACATCTCGATTGTGCTGAGTACGATCGCACGCGGGCGGCCGATATCCTCGTCCGTCAGAACCGTCTGCTCGACGCTCCCCCGCCGGCGATTGAAGCGGCCGAATCACTGGCCAAGCCGGGGGCGGTGTGCGCCTTCACCGGCCAGCAGGCCGGATTATTTGGTGGACCACTGTACACAATCCACAAAGCACTGACCCTGTTGGGATGGACCGAGCGCCTGCGCCAAATGCTGAAACGTCCGGTGGTCCCGGTCTTCTGGATTGCCTCCGACGATCATGATTTCGAAGAGGTGCGGTGGTCGGCGTTCCCGAATCTGGATAATGACGTCCAACGCGTCGCTATCGAATCGGATGTCGATTCCGAGCGAACACCGATTTCGGAGATTGTCCTGGGCGGCAGTGTCAGTCGTGCCGTGCAGGAGTTGCGCGACAGCCAGTTGAAGACGGAATTCTCTGATAAGGTGTTCGAGGCACTAACTCACGACTACGCGCCCGAGCGCAAGATGGATGAAGCGTTTGGACGGTGGATGGCGCGTCTGCTCGGACCGTTCGGCCTGGTCATGTTCAATCCGGCGAACGAGGATCCGAAGTCGCTGATGAAACCGCTGTTTGCCGAAGAAATGCGTGCGCATTTGGAAACAGCCGATGCGCTGTCGGAAATCAATCAGCGGTTGGACGAAGCCGGGTACCACCGTCAGGTGCATCATGCCGATGATCACACGCATCTGTTCCACGTCAGCAACGGCCGTCATGCGTTGAAGACCGACGGCAACCAGTCATTGACCATCGAACCGGAAGGTGAGTTCAAACCGGCGTCGGACTGGATCGAGCGGCTGGAGACATCGCCCAATGCGTTTTCGCCCGGTGTGCTGTTCCGTCCGGTTGCACAGTCGTATCTGTTCCCGGTGATTGCCAGTGTCTGCGGACCGTCGGAAATCGCCTATTGGGCGCAGTCGCGGGCGTTGTTCGACCGGTTCAATACGGTGATGCCGGTGGTGCTGCCACGGTCGCGTGCGACGATTATCGAGGGGAAGAACCGCAAGGCCGTCGAAAAGCTGGGTTACGACGTCGAGGATTTCTTTGGCGATATCGAAGCGTTGATCAACAATTACTTCGAACGCTCATTCCCCGGCAATCTGGAGCAAATGTTTGCCGAGGAGCGCAACGATTGCGGCGAACGGATGGAACGTCTGAAGAAGGCCGTGATCGACTTTGAACCGACGCTTGAAAAGACCTTTGACGTCACCACGAACAAGATCAGCGGTGCGTGGGAATCGCTGGAGAAGAAAGTGTTTCAGGCGCACAAGCGCAAAGGCGATGAAGTGCGCTCGAAGTTCTGCAAACTCGCCACGCATCTGTATCCCGAGGGCAAGCCGCAGGAACGCGTGTTTGGCATTCCGTTCTATCTGAACAAGTACGGGTTCGAGTTCCTGCATCGGGCCAAAGAGCAGCTCAAGATCGGCACTGTTGATCATCAACTGATCGAACCCTAGCCCTCTCCCTCATCCATGTCGCGCCGCCCACTGAAGATTGCGATTACGTGTTACCCGGTGCCGGGCGGCTCGGGCATTTTAGCGACTGAGTTGGGCGCCAAGCTGGCCGAACGCGGCCACGAAATCCATTTCATCAGTCATGCGCTGCCGTTCCGTTTGGATCGGTTTGACGTCGATCTGTACTTTCACGAAGTCGAGACACCATCGTATCCGTTGTTCAAATACCCGCCGTACACATTGTCCCTGACGTCGAAAATGATCGAAGTGACTCGGCAGTTCGATCTCGACATTTTGCATGTGCACTATGCGATTCCGCATGCGACCGCAGCGTATCTGGCCAAGCAATCGATGGGGGAGAGTGGTCCCAAGACGCTGTGCACGCTGCATGGCACCGATATCACACTGGTCGGGACCGATCGTTCGTTCTTTGAAGTCACGCGATTCTCGATTGATGCGGTCGACGGTGTGACCGCCGTTTCGGATTACCTGAAGAACAAGACGATCAGTGAATTCGGTACGCAGCGGCCGATTACGGTGATTCGCAATTTTGTCGACACGTCGCGCTTCTATATGCGGCCGGCCAAGCTGTGTCGTGAGAAGTTCGCCCCGGACGGGGAGAAGGTCGTGGCGCATCTGTCGAATTTTCGGCCGGTCAAAAACGTGATCGGTGTGGTGCAGATGTTCGCCAAGCTGCGTCAGCGGTTGCCGGCGAAGCTGCTGTTGATCGGTGATGGTCCGCAGACGTCGGAAGCGTATGCACTGGCGCAGGCGCTCGGTGTGTCCGCCGATGTCAAGTTTCTCGGGAATCGCGACGATGTTGATGAAATTCTCTGCGCGGCCGATGCGTTTCTGCTGCCGTCGCATTATGAAGCATTCGGCCTGGCGGCGCTTGAGGCGATGGCCTGTGGCGTGCCGGTAGTGGCATCACGAGTTGGCGGTGTGCCGGAATTGATCGATGACGGTGTCACCGGGTTTTTGGTCGGGCCGGATGAATATGACGAAGGCGGCGAACGGTTGTATCAGATTCTCAGCGATGATGCGCTTGCGAAACAGATGCAGAACGCTGGACTGACGTCGGTCGCCGACAATTTTACGGCCGAGGCCGTGGTGCCGTTATACGAAGAAGAGTACTACCGGCTGATGGATATGTAATGTTGCCAGGGGGCGTTCGGTTGCATAAACTCGTCTACGGATCGGATACCACGGTATGACCAACACCACACCGCAGGTCGACGCACTTGCGCTGGCCGCCCACCGCGACGATATCGAAATCACCTGCGGCGGGCTGCTGATTAAGTTTGCCGACCGCGGGTACAAGACCGGCATCGTCGATTTTACCGCGGGGGAGATGGGGACACGCGGCACGGAGATCGATCGTGCGCGCGAAGCCGAGGAAGCGGCCCGGGTGATGGGCGTCACCTACCGCGAAAACCTCGGGATGCCCGACGCGCGCCTCGAAAACACGCTGGAGAATCGTCTGCGGGTGGCCGAGACGATCCGCCGCCTTAAACCGAAACTGGTCATTCTGCCACACCGCGACCAGCGTCATCCCGATCACCGTGTTGCCGGTGAAATGGCGTACGATGCATGTTATCTCGCCGGACTGAAGAAGATGGACATTCCGGGCGAAGCGCACCGTCCGCACAAAATCCTCTACGCGTCGTTCTTTCGCAAACCACCGTACTCGTTTGTCGTTGATATCACCGACCAGTTGGAGCGCAAACTCGAAGCGGTGCGTGCCTACCACTCCCAGTTTGCCACCGAAGACGGACAAACGTCGATTTACCAGCCCGGCGTAAACATTTTCGATCTCATGCGGGAAGATGCCCGTCGTTTCGGCCAGATGATCCGCAAGACGTACGGTGAAGGGTATTTCATCAAAGAGATGATCGAGATCGATGATCCGTTGACGATGTCGGTGAATTCGATTTAGTAGTTGCTATGGTCTGTAGAAGCTGGTTGTGATAGGAAGAGGCTGCCTTCAGTTTGATC
>WJJR01000466.1 GCA_014729565.1 Candidatus Zixiibacteriota bacterium
CCCCTGTCATCCCCGCGCAAGCGGGGATCCATTTTGAACCCAGCCACGCGCGGAGAATGGATTCCCGCTTTCGCGGGAATGACAACAAGTTATAGCAACAATTAGAACTCCGTTCCGGTTTTCGGAAACGTAGCATGGCCAGTTCGACTCCGCTCACTGCAAGCGTCTCGGCCAAACGGCACGGGCACTTCGGTTGACTCAGTGTAAACGAGGCGCCCGTACTACATCGCGTGTTCAATCGGAAGATAGTTCTGACAATCGCTCTAGAGTGGTTGTCATAATTACGTTGCGTTTGCATTGGGTGCCACCGGCCTGAAGGCCCGTGGCACCCGAACGTGAGTATGAACTGAGCCGAGCCTCGCCTCTGCTCAATCGGAACAGAATTCTGAGAATTGCCATAGACTACAATGAGCCCGCTTGAAGCGGGCTTGCGTGTAACAACAGGCACCACAGGCGGCTATGTGCTCTCTCCGCCGCCGCAGTGTCATTGCAGAGTATCGGTGATAATCGTAGGGTGGGGCACCCCATATTCTGACCACGTATACGCATCTCATCTTCGGACACAATGGTCGATGGATTCAATTGGTGGTATCTGCAGGTGCGGTGTATTCGGTACACATTCGGATTGCCGCGTCGCGGATTGGCTCGGGAGGTCTGAGTCGCTCCAGGGGCAACTGCTCCAGCATGAATTCTTTCGCTGCGCGACAACTGTCGAGGACTCCCCGCTCCTGACGCTGCTGACAAACTTGTAGAAAGAGTGGGTAATAGTTCCTTCCCATGTGCTGGCTGACATCATCGAGTGGGACAGAATGATCATTGTAGCCGCGGTACTCATATATACCGACCACATTGCGCGCGAAAATGCTGTCAACGGGTTCCGGTTCGGTCGCGGGCACGACGGTGTAATGCAAACCGTCCTGGCGGATGTGATCATCGACCCAGAGGAGATTTTGTGAGTACACCGTTGCATAGAAACAGATCGGCCGCTGCCACCGGTTTTTCTGCAGAAGGTCCAGGAGCGCGACGTCTTGTGTTCGTGCATACTGATCTGCCAGAGTTGGCGGGCAGTGAAACCGGATACCCCAGCGAGGCAGTGAACCGTCATCGGCGTTGTTCGCTGCAGAACCCGGAGGGGGAGGAATGACCACGGTCGTGTCATTCCATTGACGAGTCTGCAACGTTGCAATGATGCTATCCGTGTATAGGACGGGATACTCGGCATCGACCTGCGGACGTTGTTTCAGGTACCACGATGTGTTGAACAGGGACAGATTGAGCAAATGGACGTCAGTACGATAGCTGTCGGCCAACTGCACGTACAAGGTCGGCCAGGTATCGTTGTCGCCATTAGCGAACAGAATGGCGTTCTCCGGTACTCCGGAAAGCGCATTGTGTGCGAAATCGTAGGCAAAATACTGCCTGGATCCATCGAGCGCGGACCAGTTGCGGAACAATTGGCCGGCAGGTGCGAGGAGCAACAACAAAAAGACAAGGGCGGCGAGGTGACGGCTGAAGGAACGTCGCCGTGTCCACACAGAATTCAGGATCACCCCGCTGCCGATCCCCATCAGGATTCCAAGCGGGACCATCAGTGGCAGATAGTGACGGTCAAACGGACGGAAGAAACCTTCGGGAATGTTGAAGTACGCAACAGTGCCGATGCCCGTCAGAAGCCAAAGGAGTGTCAGGGCAATCGCCATTCGTGTTCGGCGCCTCAGCAATGCCACCCAACCAACAATGGCGAGTGCGCCGGAAAAGAGACCGAGAATGCGCAACTTGCCCGCTGTCCAGAACAGATTGTCGCTCAGTGTCCGGACAACATCGAGCACCTGATTAGAGAGTAGTGCGGAGTTGCGTTCCCAAACAGTCATCAGGAAACTGCCGCCGTGCTGTTTCAATGACACATAATCATACAGACGCGAGAGCGTACTGGGATCGCCCATGTTGATAAACGGATCGTGGGCGGCAATGGGCAAATGCAGCAAATGAAACGACAGTCCCACGATGAAGCCCAATGCCCCACCGGCCCAGGCCCGCAGGGAAAAGACCGAACGCAGACGGCGGATCGCCACCCATACGACGATCCCGGGTACCAGCAGTAGATTGGTTCGGTGCACGCTGAAATCCAGACCGAGCAAAACACCAATTAGAACAAACCAACTCCAATCGTCGGCCTCGCCGGCGTCATCCCACCATCGAACCAGGACCCAGAGGATCAAGACTGTAAACAGGGTGGTCAGAACGTACGGATTGAACTTGATGGCATGCCGCCACACGGCGACGGCAAAGGCGTAAGACAGCACACCGACCACGGCCCCGAAAGCGAACCCGGAGGTCAAGCGTGGTCGCGTACTCCTTTCGGTGGAGTCTGAAGATGGCCACATGCGCACGGCCAGTGCGGTCATGAAACCAACAGTCAATGCGCCGATGGCGGCGGCAAGAAGATTGAGCGTGTAGGCCGCTTCGAGACCGGTCGGCAGTTGCAGAGCCAGCCACCCGAGAATCACCAGTAACAGCGAACCGGGTGGCGGGGTGATGCCCATCACGATTGCCGCGCACGAGTAGCTGCCGGAATCCCACCAGGTGATCGTTGGATAGGCGGTGAGAACGTATACGACGAGTGCGGCGATAAACGCCAGAGCGGAAACGAAAAAGACACGACTGCTGCTTATCGAACTGTCGTCAGCGTGGGCGGCCACCCTCCACCTCCGCGAATCGTGTTAACCATTTCGGGTACGCAAACGATGTATCCCGGTCCAGATGCTGTGGGAAGGGACGGACGCTAAAGACCTGACTGCCCGTCGACTGGAGCACTTTCGGAATCTCGTCCGGCAGTCCCAGCGCTTCCAGGCTCACCGTCCACCAGTGATCGTCATCGACACGCACCGCCGTCAATTCAAATCCGCAGCCACTGGCGCGGCTCATTGTGATCGGCTCCGATGTCGGACGCACTTCCGAGACGCCGTACCAGCGCAGCCATCGTTCCTTGCGTACGGTGATCCACTCGTGCGATTCCCACGCATCGGTGCGGCGAATCAGACGGTCGATTCCCAGGTCACGGCTGCTCCACTTCACCCAGTCGTCCGCATAGCCGATGACAGCGTTGGAGAGTGCGATCGGACGAGGATCTGTTCGGCGCACTTTGATCTCGAACCGCCCCTCGCGCATCTTCACTCCGACCGTGTCGCCGTCGGGCAGTTTCAAGTATTGATCTTCACGCGGTGAGCTTTGCGTGTACTCGTGCCCCTCGCAGAACCAGTCGAGGACCTCATCGGGTAGTTCTCCGTGGAAAAACCACCGCATTTCCGAGCTGAACAGATACATACGCCTCCCTGCTACTCGGGAATATGAACGTCATTTGGGAGACGGCAAGGGTAATCGACGGGTTGAAGTCATTGTCAGAGTTCCCTTCCGACTGAGAAGCAGTGAGGCAACGTGGATTCTATAGCGATTGTCAGAAGTACTTTCCGTTAGCAGAAGCCCCCGTTCAGTCGTCAAGCCTCCCCTGTCATCCCCGCGCAAGCGGGGATCCATTTTGAACCCAGCCACGCGTGGAGAATGGATTCCCGCTTTCGCGGGAATGACAACAAGTTATAGCAATAATTAGAACTCCGTTCCGGCTTTCGGAAACGTAGCATGGCCAGTTCGACTC
>WJJR01000467.1 GCA_014729565.1 Candidatus Zixiibacteriota bacterium
GTGTTCTATATGGTTCCCGGTCACGACCGAATATGGGTTGAAAACGCGGCCGTAGTCCCTGGTCCGCACTGGATTCCCCGACAATCCTCAGCTATACCCCTGACAATGTCATCCCCGCCCGCAGTTCGGCGGAGCCGAAGTGCGAGAGCGGGGAACCAGTGTCTTTTCACCGGCAACGTCGAAACCCGCGCGGGATCATGCCATCATTAGTAGCTGTTGATCTGCGGGTCACAGTGCTACCGCGCCAGCAACGTGGTAATTGCATCGCCACTCTCGCTGTTGCTGTGATGCAGCAGCAAGTCCGGACGGCCGTCACCATCGACATCGAGTGAGGAGATGCTTCTGGCCGGAGCGCACTCCAAGTGTTGCGGAGAATCGTCGTCGATCATGTCCTCCGGGTGACCCCGGTATATGTCGAGTCGGTCGGAGCCGGTTTGGAAGACAAAGTCATCGAAACCGTCGCCATCAAGGTCGCCCGCAAAGGTCACCAGGGGACCATGGATCGGATCGGGGACGTCGAGATCGAGTTTGTAGTCGGTGCTTTGGCGACGGTCGGCGACGGTGGAGAAGGTGTTGTCCTCGCGTTGACGGTAGGCGAGCAGATGCAGCGAGAGACGCTTCATCACAAACATCTTCGCGGTCGTCAGCGAACCGGTCTCCATCGCACACACCAGCATGTCCAATCGATCATCGCCATTGAGATCACCAAAGCGCGGATAGCCATAGATTCCCTCAACGGACACTTCTGAGTGGGGTTGTGCCGAAAGAGATCCATTGAAGGGGCCGAAGTACACGGCGATGTGACACGACGCCGAGTTGATTCCGCCGTGATTGGCCCAACGCACCACATCGGGGGCACCATCAGCGTTGAGATCCTGCATCAGACAGCCGGCGCGGAAGTCGGGGGCGATCCCCATCACTTGCCCGATGGTCGATGATTCGGAATCAAACGATAAACTCGTTGAAAAGTCGGTTTGCTCGGGCGCTGATCGCCTGATGCCATGCCAATGGTCTCCCGATTCAAAGAAGAGTTCGAGGGCGTTCGGTGACGAATGCGCCTGCAATTCGGGCAACATCATCTGATAGCCGGTGCCATCGGTCGCACGCTGTCCGGCTACGGGGCACGGAATGGTGCCGGTGTGCTGGTATTCCTCGCCCTCCCCGAGGCGCCACACCTCGAGATGATCGAGATAGGGTAGCACGACGGCTTCTTTCTCGGAATCGAATAGTGGCCAGGCGCAGTCCCAACGTTGGGGAGAGGCAATCGGGGGGAGGTGGGGAGTCTTGGATGGTGTTACCAGCGCGTGAGCGACAGTATCGAATTGGGCGCCGTCGACTCGGTAGTAATTCAATCCTGAATCGGTCAGTTGGAGCAGTTCCAAACTGGCGCCGGCGGCGACATCTGCGAGATCATAAACACCAACAGGCGAATGCAGCGAGAATTCCTGACGTTCGCTGAAGGCAAACCGTCCCGTGGGATTCTGGCGAATGACAACGGCCTCGTGGACGGGACTCCCCGGATTCGCCGCCTGTCGAATCAGTACCAGATCGACATCACCGTCGCGGTCAATGTCATCGGCCAGCCAGCAATCGGCAGGTCGATCCAGTTCGATTTCGATGCGTTCAAAAGACGCCTCTGCGTAGGTGGGGACCGCGAGAGTGACCAGCATGAGGCCGAGGACTATCAAGCCGCAGGCAACAAGAACTCGTGCCGAACAGCCGATGCGAACCGTGACTCGATGACCGATCCAAAGCACTGCACGCTCCCCCGAAAAGCGGTTTCGGTTACTGAAGTTATACTACTTAATGACGAAACGGCCAAGAGTTTCCGGGGATGTTGAGGACAAGGTGAGTGGTTACCCCTCCGGTGATCAGGCCAATGGTCTGCGAGATAGCCATGTGGGGACCCACCCTGACAGATCATCTCCTTCGTCGATAACCTGTTAGGGTGGGGCACCCCAGCTTCCCCTTCTGTCATCGCTGCCCGCACTTCGGCGGTGCCGAAGTGCGAGAGCGGGACCTGGCGTCCTTTCGCCGATCAAGAAAACCGCTCTACTTGTCTGCACAAAGATGTCTCTCTACGCGCGGAAACCGCGCTCCTACTCCACTACCCACCAAACGAGACACAGAAAAAGGCGACCTCGCATCGCGAGACCGCCTTCTGGTTGTTCACGTCACGAACGACTACACGCCTTGTTCTTCCAGCACCCGCTGGATCGTCTTAATCAGGTTCTCCCCGCGCAGATCATCACCTATGGCGGCCAGTGAACCATCCGGGCCGATCAGCACCGGATTGGGAATGCCGCGAACCATGTAGGCGTCAACCAGTGGGCTCTCCCAGGACTTCTTGTCATAGATGTGACGCCACTCGTCCATGCCCTTGTCGGCGATCCACTCCTTGTACTGTTCGGTGGTTGTGCGTTCACCATAGTCGAGTGAGATCGAGAGAATGTCGAAGCCGTCGTCATTGTAGGTCTCGTAGGCTTCGATAATGTGCGGTAACTCCACCCGGCAGGGGCCGCACCAGGTCGCCCAGAAATCGACCAGCAGGACTTTGCCCTCGTATTGGTCGAGCGAGACCGGTTTGTCATCGATATCAACCGCTTCGATCGGGATCGGCCACTTGGCCTCAACCATATCCTCCTGGAACAAGACACCGGCAATACCCATTGCCCGGCTGTCATCGGCAAACTCACTGCCAAAGGTGCGGACCTTTGGCATGACCTCATCTTTGTTCTTTCCCGCAGCGATCAGATCGCAGTGCAACAGCCAGGCGTTGGCGGCGCCGGCATAATCGGATTCACTGCCGACTTTGTTGAAATAGCCGCGCGCGGCTGTTTCGGTCGAGGCCCAGTTGGCATCCATTGCGGATTCGGGGCGGTGTTTGCAAAAGGCGGCGACACCGGCCCAGTAATTGGCTTCGTCTTTGCCGGCCGGACTCGGATCGTTGGACAGATAGGCGTTCACTTCCTTAATCACGCCATCGGCGAATGGTCCCCAGGGCTGATAAACTGATTTGATGCGGGCGATTGCACGAACACGTTCGAGGCCCGGCTCATACTCGGGATTGTCCGCATTGAGCGCGCGCTTGGCCGCCAGCACCCTGGCGGTATAGTCCATCTGAGCGGCGACGAATTGCGAGTTATGCCACACCGCGCGGCTGGCCCGCAGTTTGTTCTCCTGCTCCTGCTGCCAGGCCTGCAATTCCTCTTCTGAAGCAAACTCCTGCGGTGGATTGTCATAGTGAGGAAGACCATTGGCAAACGCGGCCTCGTTGCGCTCCATATTCTCGCGGGCACGAGCGACGAGTGCATCAAAACGAGGATCGTCGTGGAGCGATGACAAATCCGGATCGCTCTCAATTTGTCGGGGGTCGTCGTGGCCGCCATCGACCGCCTTGGTCAACCATTCAATCGCTTTGTCAGTGTTTCCGGTCCGTCCGTAGGCGCAAGCAACATTGTACTGACCCCACTTCCCTTCGGGAATCAATTCCGCCTGCCTGGTGAACGTGGCGACGGCTGAATCCAACTCGCCCTCATCAAGATAATCGTAACCGGTGCTGCTGAGTTGACGGTACTCGCCGGCGAGTTCGGCGTCATATATCTTGGGGGTCTCGATGCTGCTAGTTTGGCTGTCGCCGGTGGCCGTCTGCTGTGAACAGCCAGCCAGACCACCAACGACAAATGCCGTGATCACCGCCAGCGTGATAAGACGTGTTCTCATGGGGGTTTCCTCCTAAGCCGTTGAACAAGAATCAAAAAGAGCTTGTCTATAGGATGACGTTCATTCCGGCGCAACTGTTCCATTTAATCTGGAGAAAAACCGTCACGTCGGCGTCATTCATTACAATAATTAATCAATTCTGAAAGGGTTGTTCCAGCGGAATCGGTTGACCCCTTGAAATGTTGCCAACCAGAGGTAATCGCCGTCGACGAGGATCTGCTCAACGATCTGGTCGAGGAGGCCGTCCGACTCATCGATCAGCCGCCGTTCGAGCGTCTCCGGCACGAAGCGCAGCAGACCGGATCGGGTCGCTATCCAGACAATGCTGTCGGTGACGGCAATATCATAGATGTCCCCGTATGGGAGTCTACTGGGACTCTCATACTCGTCGATCGGTTTGACGCCGTGCACGTCGATGACGGCCAGCCCGCGATCCGACCCGGCGTACAATCGGTCGCCATACGCGGTGAGTGCCTGAACGTAGCCGGAGAGCGGCCCTGTGTCGGCCGCGTAACGCCGCCACACCGGGGTGGGTTTCGCCAGCCGGTACAAGCCGAAGTCGGTGCCGATCCAGACAATGTTCTCGGTCACTTCAATGTCATAGATGCGCGCATCCTGAATGTCACCGGTGGTGGCGTGGAACAGCGAGTCACGCGGCAGGTACAGACCGTCAATTCCGGTCTCCGTCCCGATCCACAGAATGTCACCATCGAGACAGATACTCAAGACGACCTCGTCGATTAAACCGTTGTGTTTGCCGTAGGTGGTGAATCGTCCGGCCCGGCGCTCATACAGCACCACGCCGCGCTCAGTGGCCAGAAACACCGTGTCGCTGTTCACGCTTGCATCGATATCAAAAACGATATCCGAGTCGAAGGTCGGGATGAGACGCGACTGGAAGTAGTGCCACTTGTTATCACGCTCGTTGTGGACCGTGAGTCCCGACTCCCCGGTGAGTGACACCGGACCGCCGAAGACCATTCCCACCGAATCGATGTGCATTGAGTTCACCGCGTCGTGGAAGAGACCGTGCCGGTCGGGAGCCGCATTGAAGCTTCCCGGCTCGATGATCCACAAGAAGTGCCCCCAGGTGGCGACCCAGGTGCGGCCACGATCATCTTGAATGGCGCCGACGATTTCATACGTCTGCCGGTCCGGCGTTTCGATGAAGCGACGGTTGACGACGCTATAACCGAAGGGGAGATAGTATTCGGCCAGGTTGATATCCTGGAAGCGCTGTACCAGTTCGCTCGGGAATTCGGTGGCGATATTCCAATCGCGGGAGATTCGTTGATACGACATCGTGGCACTCGGCAGTTCGGCATACAATTCATCGCGTACGCGATCATACGCCAACGCCAGAATTTCGTTGTCCATGAGCCCGTTCGACACCGTCAAAGGTGTCAGCCACCGCTCTTCAAAACGGTCGTAACGGGCAATTCCACCGCGGGTGCCGAAGTAAAGAATGTTATCAGTGATGGCAACAGACGACACATAGCGTAGCGAGGTCAACGCGGCCCAATCGCCGGGATAATACCGGTTGTCGCGGACACCATCTTCCTGCTGTGCCCACCCGACAGTCGCTGTGCCCAGCACCACGAGCGCAGCGCACATGAGCAACATTATTCGTACAGCGCCGGTCCGCTGTACGGTTGTGAGGCGGCGCCGGGTCAAGGACGACCGTCCTCACCGCTGAGTGCGCGAATGACGGTGCCGGCCATCACGCGAATGGCGATCGACAGTGCCTCTTCATCGATCGTGAAACGCGGGTGATGCCACGCGTACGTTGAACCCACTGACTTATTGCTCACGCCCACCCGCATCATGGCGCCCGGAACGTTCTGGAGAAAATACGCAAAATCTTCACCGCCCATCATCGGTTCAGTGAGTTCGACAATGGCCTTCCGTCCCAATGTCTCACGAATGACGGAACGGAAGATGTTGTTCGCTTCCGTCTTATTGTTGAGGGCCGGGTAGCCGGCGTGGAATTGCACGCTCGCGTCGCCGCCGTGCGCACGCGCAGTCCCGCGCGCAATCTTCTCAATTAACGTTTTGGCGGATTTGGATGTCTTGGCATTGAGTGTGCGCAACGTGCCCCGCAGCGATACGCTCCCGGATAGAACGTTGCGGGCGGTGCCGCCGTTGATCGTTCCGAGCGTGACGACGACCGCTTCGAGTGGATCGATGCGGCGCGACGCTATCGACTGCAGGGCATCGATCACTTGTGATGTGATGTATATGGCGTCGTTGCCCAGATGTGGACGAGCACCATGTCCCGACTGGCCGGTGACCTCCACATCGAAATCATCGACCTGCGCCATCATCGGACCATCCTTAACCCCCACCTTGCCTGTCGGAATCCAGGGATCGACGTGCAACCCGAAGATCATGTCGACGTCGGGATCACGCAGCACACCGTCGGCAATCATCTCAATGGCACCGCCGGGCGGTTCCTCTTCCGACGGTTGGAAGATGAATCTGACCGTTCCCTGCCAGTGGTCGCGCAGCTCTGCCAGGACGGCGGCGGTGTTGGCCACCGAGGCCATGTGCGAATCGTGTCCGCACGCGTGCATCACCCCGGGATTACGCGAGGCAAACGGCAGGCCCGTCTCCTCTGTGACCGGCAACGCATCCATGTCGGAGCGTACCGCGATCACCGGTCCGTTGCCGTTGCGCAATGTCCCGACAACACCGGTCCGCCCAACACCTGTCTTGACGTCGTAGCCGAGCGCCTTCAATTCGGTCGCGATGACGTTGCCCGTTTCGTGTTCCTGAAAGGCCAATTCGGGATGCTGATGGAGATGGCGGCGCAGTGTGACGGCGGCCGGGAAGCGTTGTGTGACGGCTTTATCGAGCGCGGCATTCAACTCTTTGAGCGATGTCGAATTTGTTTTCGTCATGAGCGATTGAATTCGTGTATGGCCGTTATCAGGCGATCAATATCATGTTCGGTATTGTAGAAATGCGGCGACACGCGCACCGTCCCTTCGCGCAGTGACGTGAAAATCTTTTGTGCTGCCAGTGTTGTCTGCAATTCGTCAATCCGAGGTCCGTCGATCGTGATGATCCCCGATGCATGTTGTTCTGGAAACGTTAGAGCGCGGTACTGTGTTCCGTCGAGTCCTGTCTGTAATTGCCTGTGCAAACCCTGGATCCGCCGCCAAATGTCCGGTAGTCCGCATTCCCGGAGCAGTTCCAGGCCCGTTTGCGCAAAGCGAAGGGCACAATAGGGATAGGTGCCCACTTCCCATTGCCGCCCGTCCTCATACGGGGGACGATCCCAGCGACGAAGATCGTGAAATCGGTAGCTCCAGTCGACGCCAAGCCATCCGGCATACAGCGGTTGTACACGGCGAATTGGATCGGGGGCGATGTACAAAAATCCCGATCCGGGTTGACCGAAAAGCCACTTCTGTGCGCCGCAGGCGAGCGCATCAATGCCCGATTCCCGTGCACTCATCGGCACGGCACCGACACCCTGAGTCGCGTCGACCATGGTAAAGCAGCCATGACGATGGCACATGTCGGCGATTGTCTGGAGGTCGTACCGATAGCCATTGAAATACTGGACCCAGGAAAATACCAGTGCGGCGGTCGTCTGCTGCAGCGCTGTCTCCAAATCCTCCGGAGTAAAATGCCCGTCTGGGCAAGGGAGAACATCGAGTTGCAACTCGCGTTCTCGTGCGATCTGCTGGGCCACGTACACGATTGCGGGGAATTCGACTTCGGGGATCAATAGTCGTTCGCCGCGTTCGAGGTTCATTCCCCACAGAACGGTATTGAGTCCAAGTGTTGTGTTGGACAGATAGGCGACGCGCCTGTCGTCTCCATCGATCATCGCGGCAAAATCGCTGCGCGCCTGCTCGAGCATGGCGAACGATTCCTGATCGACGTCGGGACCCTCGGCGAACTGGCCCCAGCGCGCCATGTACGATTCAATCGCCCGCCGGCCGCGATTCGTCACCGGGCCGAAGGCGGCATGATTGAGAAAAACGACATTCGGATCGATGTCGAATTCTGAGGACCAGTCACGCTGCGGTGTCGATTCCGTCATCGGTGCAGTAGCCACCCCATCAATGTGAGCGCCCCGCCGACGCGCAAGAAGTCGATGAACAGCGCCCAGAAGGCATAGTCCCATCCGGTCTTACTTGATTCAATCAGGCGCACGGGCACGAGTCCGAACAGGACCACCACGATCGCCAGCGCCAACCCGCTTTGTGCTCCGGAGAACGGCATCAAGGGTCCGAACAGCGACAGCACTGAGAGGGGCAATAGCGCCAGAAAGAGCAGACACGTCAGCAGGATGCCGACCAGGTCGATCCATCCGCGCGACGTCGATTGCCCGGCGGACAGACGCGCAAAATACCGTTCACCCCAACGGCCGATCAGGGTGATGATGACGGCGTAGAGCCAGGGTGGAATAATGAGCCAAATTGCATTCACACGCAGTTGCCTTTGTTCGCTTACAACCAGTCCATCGCCCGGTACCATTCGACCGTTTGCTTGACGCCGCGGTCAAAGGGAATGCGCGGCTGGTACCCCAGTTGCCGTTTGGCCTTCTCGACCGAGCAGGTCCAGTCGTTCTGCAGGAAATCCTGCGCTTTATGGCGGTTGAGACGGGGCGTGAAGCCGCCGATCGAGCCGGCCCATTCGGCCACTGTCGCAATCCCCATGAGCACCGGTTTGGGAAATCGCACGTTCACAGCCCACGTACCGAGCGCCTTCTGGATCATCTCTTCCATCTCTTCGAGACTGTAGGCGCGGTCTTCGGCGATATAGAATGATTCCCCCACTGCGCCCGGCATCGTCGTCGCCAGCATGATGGCATCGGTAAGATCACCGACATGCACGATCGATGACCGCATCGACCGTCCGCCAAAACGGGGCTTGATATGCCAGCGAACCGTTTTGAAGAATTGAAACACTTCTGTATCGCCGGGGCCGTACACCGCCGGAGGGCGAAGTGCGCAGACCGGAAACCGGTCGGCAAAGCTCATGGCCGCCAGTTCGCCTTCTCGTTTGCTGATGCCGTACGGTGTCAGTGGCGCATCGGGATCCAATTCGGTCCGGGCGGTTCCGTCCCGGGCAGGTCCGCCGGCCGCCAATGACGAGACATAGACGAATCGTTCAACGTCCGGCGCGGCATCCTGCACCGCTCGGAGCAGATTGACTGTGCCGACAACATTGGCATGACGGTATGTTTCCAGACTGGGCGCTTTGATCCGTCCGGCAATGTGGATAACCCAATCGACATCGTGGCAGGCTTCGCGAAGTGTTTCGTGTGCATCGAGATCACCAACGAACCACTCGATGTCCAAGTCGTCTACCCGAGACCGGTCGGAGGTGGCGCGGGCGAGCCCACGGACATGATGGCCCTCTTTGATGAAAGCGCGAGCGACGTGGGAGCCGACGAATCCCGTGACTCCTGTGATAAAGGCGGTTTTCTTTTCCATACATGAAACTACGCCCAAAAGGGCGACAAGTCCAAATCCTACTTGACAGTACGCAAGGCCGCCGATTGCTTAGATCAGACCGCGGGCTGAGGGTAACCACGATCCTCGTAGGATACAAACGGGGCTTGGCTCGGTGTCGCGACAACGTTAAACGGCGCGCCACGCCGCCAATCAAACATCGGATACGCGTTTTGGCAACCCCAAGGACTCGAATCACTTCAGCACACATTGACCTGTTCGAAAAGTGCCGCAATTTCACGGCTGCTCGTGAAGTGATGGCGATGGGGGTCTATCCCTATTTCCGGGTCATTGAATCCGCGCCGGGCACCGTGGTGACGGTCAATGGGCAAAAACTGCTCATGATCGGTTCCAATAACTACCTCGGGTTGACCGATCATCCGAAAGTCATCGAAGCGGCGGCCCAGGCTGTCCGGGATTATGGCTCCGGGTGTACCGGCTCACGGTTTCTCAACGGTACGCTCGATCTGCACGTGCAACTCGAAGAGCGGCTGGCGGCCTTCATGAAGCGTCCGGCGGCGCTCGTCTTCTCCACCGGTTTTCAGACCAATCTCGGGACCATCTCCTGCCTCGTCGGGCGCAACGATACGATTTATGCCGATCGCAGCAATCACGCATCGTTGGTCGATGGCTGCCGCCTGTCGTTTGGGCGGACGGTGAAATTCCATCACAACGACATGAGCGACCTGGCGCGGGCGCTGGCGTCGAATGGCAATAATGGTGCCGCCGGCGGCAAGTTGATCGTCGTCGACGGTGTCTTCTCGATGGAAGGCGATATCATCGACCTGCCGGAAGTGATGCGTATGGCGCATGAACATGGCGCGCGGGTGATGGTCGACGATGCGCATTCGATCGGTGTACTGGGCGCGGGTGGACGCGGCACCGCCGAGCACTTTGATCTCATCGATGAAGTCGATATTACGATGGGGACGTTCTCCAAATCATTCGCCTCCCTCGGCGGTTTCATTGCCGGCGACGAGGACGTGATCCATTACATCAAGCATTTCTCGCGTGAAC
>WJJR01000468.1 GCA_014729565.1 Candidatus Zixiibacteriota bacterium
GAACAAACGGTGCGTGATCGGTCGACTGCGCAAATACATCGTGGCAATCGAGCGGCTCGATGTGCTCGATCATTTGTGCGGGACGCGCCTGCTGGAGCCACACTTCGATGTCAGGGCCGATGCGATCGAGGAACGGCGACGGGTAGATGCCGATCCAGAAGATCAACGCAAGCAACGGCAACACGGTTGCGACTTCGCGGGCGCTCAAATCTTTGATCGTCTCATTAACCGCATTCGTTACAGGACCGAAGAAGACACGCATGATCAACCACAACATGTAGCCGGCGGCCAGCACGATCCCCACACCACCGATAATGGCCAGCAGCGGCCACGTATCAAACGCACCCAGCAAAATCAGAAATTCACCGACAAATCCATTCGTGCCGGGCAAACCAATCGACGACAGACCGACAATCAAAAACATGATCGTAAAGACCGGTGCGACCGCAAACAGGCCGCCGTAGTCGGCGATGATGCGGGTGTGGCGTCGCTCGTAGATGATTCCCACCAGCAGGAATAGTGCGCCGGTGGAGATCCCGTGATTGATCTGCTGCAGCAATGAACCGGTTACACCGATCAGATTCATTGCCGCCAGGCCCAGCATCACAAACCCCAAATGCGACACCGAGGAATACGCCACCAGACTCTTCATGTCGGTCTGGATCAGCGTCATCTTGGCGCCGTAAACAATGCCGATGACCGCCAGAATCCAGATTACCGGTGAGAAATAATCGTACCCCGCCGGGAATAACGCGGTCGCAAATCGGATGAATCCGTACGTTCCCAGTTTCAGCAACACACCCGCCAGCATGATCGAACCGGCGGCCGGCGCCTGCACGTGCGCATCGGGCAGCCATGTGTGAAACGGAAACATCGGCACCTTGATGGCAAACGCGAGTGCGAACGCGGCAAACAGCCACATCTGCGCGTCGGCCGGGATGTTGAGACCATACCAGTCGAACAGATTAAACGTACCGCCTGCTTCCACGCCTCCGGAATACATGTACATCCAGATGATCGCCACCAGCATCAACAGCGAGCCGGCCATGGTGTAGAGGACAAACTTGACCGTGGCATACACGCGCCGCTCACCGCCCCACACACCGATGAGGAAATACATCGGGACGAGCATCGCCTCCCAGAAGACATAGAAGAGAAACACATCGGTGGCGACAAACGCACCGATGACACCGGTCTCCAAAAAGAGCAGTGATGCGTAGTACCCCTTCTTCCCCTTTTCGATGAAGGTGTACGACGACGCTACAGCAATAATCGTCAAGAGAGTCGTCAGTAGAACGAGCAGCAGCGAAATCCCGTCGACACCGACCTGGTAGCTGATACCGAATTTGGGGATCCACTCATGCACTTCGACAAACTGGAATCCCCCACCGGGGACAAAGCCGAACCACAACCAGAGCGAGACGATGAATTCGACAATCGAACCAATGGTCGCCACGACGGCGTATTGCGACCCGCGCCCGTTGGGCCATACCAACAGTGCGAGCCCGATCAGGGCCGGCCAGAATATGAGGAAGCTAATCAGTCCCATCGGTCAATACGCGTGTGCTAGATAAACTCCATCAACACCCACGCCAGCACCACAACAACGCCGAGCGCAAAAGTCGCCGCGCCCATGCGGAACCGTCCCGAGGCGCCCCGCACACCCGCCTGGGCGATTGATTGTGCAGTCGTCGCCAGGCCATTGGCGGCGCCATCGATGACACCCAAATCGAATCGGCGGTACACCCAGCGTGAGATATTCAACAGTGGCTGCACAATGGCAGCGTCATAGATTTCATCGATCCAATACTTGTTGTAGAGCAGGTTGTGGACACCGGCGAATCGTTCGCGGACTCGTGTGGCCGCCGCCGGATTCTTGAGATACCAATTGTAGGCCCATGCAATACCGACCAATGCAAGCACCACACTCAATCCCATCAAACCGTATTCCACCGCGTGGGAATGATGCCCTTCGTGCAAGTGCAGGTGATGATCGGCAAAACTAAAGACCGGGCTGAGCCAGTGCTCGAACCACGCGCCGCCGCCCAACACGTTCGGCCAGCCGATCCAGCCGCCAATGATCGACAGCACTCCCAATGCCATCAGGGGGATGGCCATCGACGACGGTGACTCGTGCGGGTGAACCTCGGGATCGACACGTGACTCACCATAGAAAGTCAGGAAGACGAGTCGGAACATGTAGAATGCTGTCAGCAATGCCGTGATAGCGCCAATCAGCCACAATGCCCAATGCCCAATCGGTGACGAGAACGAATACCAGAGGATTTCATCCTTCGAGACAAAACCGGCCAGTGGTGGAATGCCCGCAATGGCCAGTGCGGCGGCCAGGAATGTCCAATGCGTGGTCGGCATCGACTTGCGCAGACCACCCATCTTGCGGATGTCCAGTTCATCGTTGAGCGCATGCATGACGCTGCCGGCGCCCATGAACAGCAGCGCCTTAAAGAACGCATGTGTCATCAAATGAAAGATGCCCGCCGCAAAAGCGCCGACGCCGAGCGCGAGGAACATGTACCCGAGCTGGCTGATGGTCGAATACGCGAGGATTTTCTTGATGTCATTCTGCACCAGCGCCATGCTCGCGGCGAACAGCGCGGTGGCC
>WJJR01000469.1 GCA_014729565.1 Candidatus Zixiibacteriota bacterium
CGCGAACTGCCGGCAATCGGTGATCAGGTGGAAACGATTGAGAAAGTGGTTGAGAACGAAGAATTGGTCGGCAAGACCGTCACCCGTACCGTGGCGAAGGTCACGACGTGGCAGGAGCGCCGCGACCGCATGAAAGGCGCCTGTTTCAACTGCCACAACAATACGTTTGTCGACAATTTCTACCAGCAGTTCGATGATTTGGTCGTGTTGTACAACGAGAAATTCGCCAAGCCGGCGAAGCAGATCATGGATGATCTGACAGCGGACGGTGTTCTCAATCCCGATGCACCGTTTGAACACGACGTGCAATGGGTGTTTTGGGAACTGTGGCACCACGAGGGCCGTCGTGCACGTCACGGCGCCAGCATGATGGGGCCCGATTACACACACTGGCACGGCATGTACGAAGTCGCCAAGCACTTCTATCAGGAATTCCTGCCGGCCGTTGTGCACGCCGCCGCCGGCAAGAGTCCGGAGATGGAAGAGACGTACCAGCGGCGCGTTGATCAGTTACTGGCGCAGGAAGAACACCAGTGGCAGAAGGGCCTCTCACCGGACGAGGCAGAAGCGCTGCGCGAGATGTATGAGGAACGATACGACCAGTAGTGGGAGGTGATTCGCACCGGCCGCGCGTGCGGGCGGTGCGTCTTGCGTCTGTCAATTCAGTTTTGCTCGCCAGCAAAAGAGAATCAACAAACGCGAAACTCGGTTGCGTGTCTCGTCGTTTCAGGCACCACATCATGTTTCTGTCATCGACTTGCCAGCACGCTTTGCGTGCGCTCATTTGTCTCGCGAAGCATCATGACACGGGACCGGTCCTGGTCCGTGAGATCGCGCGCTCAGCCAACATCCCACGTCCGTTTCTGTCGAAGATTCTTCATGATCTCACACGCGTACGATTGGTGCGGTCGGTTAAGGGACCAGGTGGCGGATTTGTACTCAACCGTTCTCCTGAGCAGACGACGTTGGCTCAGGTCATCGAGGCGATTGACGGGCTCGACAGGGCGCGCGAGGATTGTATTCTCGGTTTGAACGAGTGCAGCGACGACGCACCCTGTCCACTGCACGAGTACTGGAAAGTCGCGCGGGCCCGGTATCTGGAGACGATTGAGACAGTCACGCTGCGCGACGCCACACGGGCGGCGATTCAGAGCGGTGGATAGTCGATTCTCTTGTCTAGTCGTCTTGGCCGAATTGTACCGTGACCATCAGATAGCCCCACAGGCCGGGTTCATTGTCGGCGCCCGCGAAATCTTCACTGGGAAAAAACACTGATGCACCACCGGCGATGTTGGCTCCGGCGACACGTGTTGTCGATGCGTGCAAATCGAATTCGGCGCCAATCGCATTCGTGTCTTCGCCGGCTTCCGTGAGATAGTCTGCGGCCGAGCGGAAATAGTGTGCGTCGAGTCCGAGACGCCAGCCGGGAGCGGGAGAGATCGAACCACGCGCGATGAGATCGAGCAAACCCTCCGGCCGTGATGTGATGAAGTAGTCCATGTGACCGCGGAACTTGTGGCCGGTGTAATAGAGGTTGTTGTACGTGGATCGATCATTGTCTGACGGAGTATCATCGCCCGAGGCGTAGTCGAAACCCGCGGAAAGTTTAGGCTTCACACGAGCATCCAGTTTGATCTCAACTTCCGCCGTGAGAAGATACGCGAGTATATCCCGCAGCACTGCTGCATTGATGTAGTAGGTATTGTACTCCCCAAACTGTACGACGCCATTGCTGACTATACGGACTCGTTGAAACTGACGATCAATGAAGAACCCCAGGTTCATCCGTTCCAGCAGAAAGGGGGGACCAGATAACGCTGTGTAGTACTCGTGTTCGTAAATGGCAAAGACTTCGGCATCCATCCTGCGAAACACGAGGTTGCCCCCGAGTATATCGTAGTCGTTGTTAGCAGTTTCGTCATTCAACTCTGTACGCTTCAGCCAGAAGGCATCAGCACGAAATGTTTCGCGGTTAAGGAAACTTTGGACTCCCTCCCACGATCGACCGATGTTGTGCCAACCGACGGCCCCAAATACTCTCTGATTTCCAAGATTGAGCTCAAATCGGCCCGCCTTGAGGCCCGGACCACCCGCCCACAACTCATCGAGTTGCACGAAGGCCTGATGAACATCAACGTTAGCCTTATTCACCAACGAACCGGACTGTCCATCTTCGGTAAAGGTTACTCCTCCGCCTAACATTCGACTATCCTGAAACTGCACGAATCCAGAGACATTCTCATTCACCTGGCCTAAGACGCCAACGCGCGTCCTCAGCAATGTGAATGTCTGCGTATGTGCATCCTCCGCGAATCGCTTCTTGTCAGCCTCAAATCGTCCACGAACTTCTCCCGTAATCGTGACCGGGCTCTCCGCGTACGTCGGATCCGTCATGAGGACGCCGACGATCATCAATACTGTCCAGAAACCGAACCGCTTCATTGACCCTCCTCCGTTGCCGTGCAAGACGGGTAGACTATAACGAAAATCATCTCCGGCATCACACGTCTTTCTCAGTTGTTCGAGGGGAGGACAAGCGACGCGCTGCACTCGATTGTTAGAACGTCACAAGGTCTGACTGCGAAGCGCCCGAAGGTGACAACGCGACAAAATCGCTGCGGTTTTCGGGCCGAGATAATCGTCTGAAACGGTTCACTTTACCCTTGCGCGTTCGGAACGCACTGCTGAAATTTCGGGCCAGAGAGTTTTCAGGGCTGCTGTAGAGCCATAGCATCCGGGTCGACTTAAGGGGGGAGACCATGGTTTCCGGGCTGATTTTGGCGGCCGGCCAAAACAAACGAAAAGGCAAGGAAAAGCCGATTCTGCAACACGAGATGGCGGCGCTCATCGACGTGGTCGTCGGCAATCTGCGTGGTTCGAAATTGGATGAGTTGCTTCTGATCCTCGGCCACGACGCGCGCCGGATGGTGCAGAAACTCTCCATCGGCGGTCTCAAGGTCGTGATCAATCCCACTCCGAGTGTGGGGATATCGGCATCGTTGCAGCGCGGTCTGGCGCATCTCGATGACCGCTGTAAGGCGGTCATGGTGGCGATGGGCGATATGCCGCTGGTGACCAGTGCGACGGTCGATCAGATCATTGCGTCGTTCACCAAGAGCAAGAAGGGGATCGCCGTTCCGGTGCACAACGGTGACCGCGGCTACCCGGCGCTGTTCGACAAACAGAAGTACTTCGATAGCCTGCTGGCGTTGCGCGGCAACGTCGGCATCGACGCGGTCCTCGAACAGAATCCGAAGGACATTCTGGAAGTCAGAATCAAATCCGACGAAGTCATCGTCGACGTCGACACCCACCAGGACCTCGAAGCGGTCAAGACGCGCATCGATCTGCCGGTGGGGGCGTACACATTCGCATGACCGTACTACCACGTAGCCTAAATCCGACACAATCGGTTGCGATTTCGGGCCGTATGTAGGACATGACCCGCTCCGTCCGTCGATTGTGGATGCTCACAGCAGCCGTGGCGCTACTGGCGCTGTGCCTCGGGCAGTTCTATGCCGTCGCCCACATCCACCATGCCCATGAGAACAACGGATGGCCGATTCGATTCAGTGTTCATC
>WJJR01000470.1 GCA_014729565.1 Candidatus Zixiibacteriota bacterium
CCTTAACGAGGATCCCGTCAACGCGGACGGAGCGTATGTCGTGTACTGGATGATTGCGGCGCGTCGGACACATTTCAATTTCGGCTTACAGCGAGCGCTCGAACACGCAAAGGACCTGAACCGGCCATTGCTTGTCCTGGAGGCTTTGCGTTGTGGCTATCGATGGGCGTCCGACCGGCATCATCAGTTCCTCATCGATGGTATGGCTGATAATGCGCGGCGCCTCGACCGCAAAGGCGTGCACTATTACCCGTATGTCGAGCCAACGCCCGATGCCGGTAAGGGGCTGCTTGCGGCACTGGCAGAGCAGGCGTGTGTGATCGTGACTGATCAGTATCCGGCGTTCTTTCTGCCGCGGATGTTGCAATCGGCCGCCGGGCAGGTCTCGGTACGCTTCGAAGCGATTGATTCCAACGGATTGCTGCCGTTGCCTGCAACGGAGAAGGACTACCCCACCGCTTATGCCTTTCGACGACACGTGCAGAAGATATTGCCGGATCATCTGTCCGACACTCCAAGAGACGATCCGTTGAAAGGGCTACGGCTTCCGGAATTCGATATGTCGCTGAAGCCGATTGAAAAACGCTGGCCGGTTTGGGAGTGTGATGACGACCGATCGGCATCATCGCTGCAGTCAATGCCGATTGATCACCACGTTGGCATTGCTCCCGTGACAGGTGGAGAGAAAGCCGCACGAGACCGTTTATCTCGATTCATTGAGAATGGACTGAGCCAGTACGGCGATTTGCGTAATTCGGTCGAACATGACGTGACCAGCCGCCTGTCGCCGTACTTGCACTTCGGGCATATCTCGCCACATGAGGTCTTCGCCGCGGTGATGGACCACCAAAACTGGTCGACGAGTCATGTCTTCCCCAAAGCCAGTGGCAGCCGCAGCGGCTGGTGGGGGGTGAGTGAAGCGGCGGAGGGGTTCTTGGATCAGTTGATCACCTGGCGCGAGTTGGGATTCAACATGTGTGTCCATCGCCGGGATTACGACCGGTACGAGTCGCTCCCCGATTGGGCGCAAGCCACGTTGCGCGAGCACCGCAAAGACAAGCGTTCCTACCTGTACTCGCTCGAGGAGTTCGAGACTGCCGCCACTCACGATGAGCTGTGGAACGCCGCCCAACGGCAACTCGTGCGTGAGGGGCAGATGCACAACTACCTGCGCATGGTGTGGGGAAAGAAGATTCTCGAATGGACGCGTTCGCCCGAGGACGCACTCGATGTGATGGTTGAGTTGAACAACAAGTACGCGCTCGACGGACGCGATCCCAATTCGTACAGCGGCATCTTCTGGTGTCTCGGCCGCTACGACCGTCCCTGGGGACCCGAACGTCCGATCTTCGGCAAAATCCGTTACATGAGTTCAGCAAACACGGCGCGGAAGATGAATGTGACGGAGTACCTGGAACGGTATTCGGAGTAGATTCAGCTCGACCAACCGGGGTACCCCTTCAACCCAACTACTCGTTCACCTGTTCGCGCAACTTGTCCAATTCCCGTTTCAGCTGGTCGAGATCCGAGACGGTGGTGGCGTTGATGGCGTGGAGGGTGCGCAGATATCCGTGCACGCCGCGTCCGCCGACCAGAATGCTGGTGCCATTGACAGATTTCTTCAATCGCAATAGCTCGTCGTTGACCTTCGGGTCATCCGACGGATACACGATGCTCAGCGCGATAGCGCGCGCATTGGCTGTCCGCGCCGCCAGAGCGATTTCCTCGGCCGGCAGACTCGGGCCGAGATAGATAACCCGCCAGCCGTCGGCAGCCGCAGCCGCCGCGACCATCAAAGCGCCAAATTCATGCAGTTGCCCGGAGGGGGTCGTGATGATCAGCGCCGGTGCGTGATCGTCAACCGCATACGAACTGCGCATGGCATCAAGGATGCCACGGACCACCGCCGACGCCAGGTGCTCATGGGCCGTACGCAATTCGCCGGTCCGCCAGCGCTCTCCGATCGCCTGCATCAATGGCAGCAGGACACGCTCCAACGCGCCGATCTGACCCAGTTCGACCAGACTATTCTGGATGACGCGCTCCAGGTCATGCTCATCCATCCGTGAGATCGCCTGCAACGATTGCTGGAGATGATCTCTCCTTAAATGAGGTTGTGGCTCAACGACTTGAGGAGATGTTGACTGATTGGCGCCGTAGCGGGCATCGGTCTCGAGTAAATCCATCAATTCGGCATTGGGCCGCTCAGCGATGTGGCTAATGGCATGGCCGGCATCGGTCAGTTGACGCAGCAGCGCCAGCCGCTCGATGTCGCCGTCGCTGTACAGCCGCCGGTTTGTGTCTGTCCGCCTTGGAGTTACAGCGTTGTACCGATTCTCCCACGCCCGAATCAGGTGGGGGGACAGGCCGGATCGGCGGGCGGCGACTTTTATTGAGTATCCCGTGTTCATCATTGCCTCCGAACAGTATACGCACGATCGTCTACATTATGTATAGATATTTTTCAACATTGGTTTTGGCCCCAAATCCTCTGTCAGGTGATGGGGGGTCACCAACAAATCTTCTAAGTTGTTGATAATCAATTTATTGATACGTTGGTCGCGTGGGTCGGGCGTGGCGACTTTGCTCTTCATTATAATTTTGGCCGCACTATCGTCCATAAAAAATATCAAAAAGATCCAACTTTATAGAAACAAAACTTAGACAATTCCCGTACAAGGGGCAGAACGAGAGACAGAGATGAGTGAAGTCTCTCGATGAAACGAACCAAAACTCTTAGGAGAAGGAGTCAGACATGAAGAAAATCGATGTTCTCGCCGCGGTCCTGCTCGTTGTGGGCGGACTGAATTGGGGCTTGGTCGGCATCCTGAATTTTGACCTGGTCGCCTCGATTTTCGGCAACAGCAGTTTCCTGGCCAACGCCGTGTACGCCGTAGTCGGCCTCTGCGCCATCTATCAGGGACTGACCTGGAAGTCGATCCAGCGCCGCTGGGCGTTCGGGACGCAGATCGCGTAACGCATCAACAGTAAACCGTGAACTGACACACGAAACGTTCGGAGAAGGAGAACGATGATGAAGAAACTCGATATACTCGCTGCGATTCTGCTGGTCGTCGGCGGATTGAACTGGGGCCTGGTTGGTGTGTTCAACTTTGACTTGGTCGCGACAATCTTCGGCAACGCCAGTTTCCTGAGCAACGCTGTTTACGCC
>WJJR01000471.1 GCA_014729565.1 Candidatus Zixiibacteriota bacterium
ACATGGGACAGGGCGGTCACGTCAATTCCACGGGCGGCGATGTCGGTGGCCACGAGGACTCGGAAGGTCCCATCCTTGAATCCCGCGAGCGCCTCGGTGCGTTGGTTCTGCGTTCGGTTACCATGCAATCGTTCGCATGCAATACCGTTCTTCCGAAGAAACTGGGCGAGACGATTGGCGCGATGCTTCGTTCGTGTGAACACCAGCGCATTGCCCAGCGATCCGCGCTTGAGCAAATCGAGCAGCAGATCGGACTTCTCTGTGCGGCTGGCCGGGTAGACCGTCTGCGTGACACCCGTTGCCGGCGCCGACACCCGATCGATATTCACCGAAACCGGATCCCGCAGCATCTCCCGAGACAGACTCACAATCGGTCCCGGCAGTGTCGCCGAAAAGAACAGCGTCTGTTTGGGTTGCGGGATGTGTGCCAGAATCCTGCGAACATCCGGCAGAAATCCCATATCCAGCATGCGATCGGCTTCGTCGATCACAAGATACTCAAGATGTTTGAGTGCGGCATACGAGTATTGAAAGTGATCGAGCAGGCGCCCCGGGGTCGCGACGATGATATCGACACCGCGGCGGAAATCGCGCGTTTGGGACGACATATTGGCGCCGCCGTAGACCGAGGCACAGGTGATCGATGTGTGCGCGGCGAGAGCATCGATATGCTCGGTAATCTGGGCGGCCAATTCGCGCGTCGGTGTCAATACGAGAGCGCGCGTCACGCGGCGCTTTTTGCCCAGTAATTGCTGCAAGAGGGGAAGCACAAAGGCCGCCGTTTTTCCGGAACCGGTCATCGCGCACGCGAGGATGTCGCGGCCCTCAAGAGCAGGGGGGATGGTGTCGAGCTGAATGGGAGTTGGCTCGGTATACCCCATCCTGGCTATACCGCGGTGGATGTCGTTGTGAAATGCGTAGTCTGAGAATGTCTTCAAGGTACAATAATCCAATCTGGCATGTCTGCCGAAGTAGGGGGATTCAATTGATCTTGCGGAAGAATGATGCCTTCGTGCAGATGAACACCAACGGCCCCCCGTCGGTGGCGCTTGCTGTGTATACGGGAGAAACGGCTATATTACTCCATTATTTGTACGGGGCGCCCGCCAGTGTCACTCCCGTCGAAACCCGGTCCCGACCCTTAACTGCTACTTGCACAAGCGCTTCCGCGTTTTGGGAACGCAGATAGGCGTGAGGGTCATGGTGGAGCCCGCCCTCGGGTAACCACTCCCAGAAGGGGCCTAAGTCGTCGCGAATGCGATCAATATAGAACTGCGGTAGCGCGGTCGACTCCTGTTCGAAGAAAGCACGGAAGCCATTGTCTTCGGTCAGGCGGCGGCGAATGTCCGTGTAGAAGCGAATGCGGCCATTGCCTTCCGATGACAATGAACGGATGAGGTTCAAGCCGCCCGATATGCTGGGCCGGTTGGCCTTGAGTCGTCGCCACATCATCGATGAGGAGCAGGCATGCTTCGTCACATCGATGACATGATCATAGAATTCGATCCACTCGTAATTCTTTACCCGCACATTCATCGCATGGTTGTTGTTCAGATGGTGAAAGGGAAATGCCAACACACGTCCATCGCGCTGATAGTCGAGATTCAGTGTGGCCGCCCGCCCAAAGCTGGTCAGCAGCGAAAAGGCGGGAAACGCCCCCGGGCAAAGATCGAGGAACTGCTTCGTCAATTCGAACGGTTCCGGCCCATCATCGGTGTCGAGCCCGAGCACAAAGTTGGCCTGGACGTACGGGACATACCGGAGGATCATGTTTACGTGATCCGAGACTTTGCGCACTTTCTCCATACCAACCGTGCTGCCTGTTTTGGACTTGCCACCGAGATCATTCCAGGTCTCGATACCCGGCAGGAGCGCTTTGAAGCCGACTTTTGCCAGGCGCGCAACGTGTTTTTCCGACAGCAACGAGAGACTGCTCTCGGCAATGAAGTCGATCCGATCGTCGGGCACGACCTCTTCGATGGCTTGAATGATGTCATCGAATCGGACGCCGAAATTCGGATCATGCCAGCCGACTTTGGGACGCTTGTACTTCGTCATTAAGAACCGGAGGTCTTCTTTGATCACATCCAGGTCCAATGGATCGTAGGGGACGTCGGCGTCGATGCAAAAGCTGCATGTATACGGGCACCCAACACTCCCGAGCATCGGCACGATCTTGATCGCCGGTGCTTTGCGGAGTGTGGCCTCGATGAATTTCCAGCGTTCACGCACGCCGGGGAGTTGTGTCGGCTGGGCCTTGGCGTGCAAATGCATCCCGATAGGGCGGTGGGGCGCGCAGTCGCTCAAAAGATCATTGATGGTGTCTTTGTCGGTGAAGCCCAGAACGTAGTCAAAGAACCGTTGCGCATCGTCGGGGTAGCAGCGTGCATGCGGACCGCCAATGGCGGTCACGGCGCCCTGCGACCGATAGTAGTTGCTGAGCGCGTACGACAGATGAGCGGCCTGTGTGAAAGCGCTCACGAACACGAGATCCGGTTTATCCGGCAACTCGTCTTTGAGATCTTCAAAACCGGTGTAGCAGGTGAGCGTGACCTCATGCCCCTTGGCTTCGCACCACGTGGCGACGACCTGCGGCATGATGCTTGCGAAATTCGCATTCATCACCCGTCCCCAAAGACCGGGACTCGCAGATTTGGAAACGATATCGATAATTGCGATGCGGAGTTTACGCATGCGGCCCACTTATCAAGGTGTGGGTGATATTGGCGCTGAGAATTCGGATCGTGTTCCTCCCGGGTATCGGATGTGTGGGTGCCGATCCATCACTGGCCGGATGGCCAACGAGCCATGAACAAACCAAACAGATGCGGGCGTGCCCCATTGTCCGGCAACATAGGTGCCGTCAGCGGCTGACGCCATGGTAATATTGACATTCTCACTCATTTTTTGGCCCGACTGTCGAGCGCGAAAACCGAACTGCGGGAGCCATTGTTATTGTGTGCACAATGTCATTATTGTAAATACCCGGCATCGAACAGATACACTCATCCATTTCCAGGAGGTGGTATGGACTGGTCGCGCTGGTTGTGCTCATTCGGGCGGCAGACTGTGTCAACGGTGGCCGTTTGGACATTGCTGTGTCTGATGTGCGCAT
>WJJR01000472.1 GCA_014729565.1 Candidatus Zixiibacteriota bacterium
GATGCTCGGCGATGAGGGCGCCACGCTGGTGCTTGACGTCGAGGAAGTGGGACGGTACGGCGCCGGTCACATCGAAGAGAATCCGAATATCAAGATTCACAATCCCGACCAGCACATTCTGGAATTGACCAAAGCGGCGCGTGTTCGCATCGAAATGGATATCAACTCGGGACGCGGCTATATTGTGGCCGAACACAACAAGCGGCCCGATCAGCCGGCCGGGACGATTCCGGTCGATGCGCTCTTTTCGCCGGTCATCAAGACGCGCTACGAAGTGGAAAACACACGGGTCGGACAGCGCACCGACTACGACCGTTTGATCCTCGACATCTGGACCGATGGCACGATCACGCCGGAGGATTCGATGTCGTATGCGGCGAAGATCCTCAAAGACCACATGCAGGTGTTCATCACCTTTGAAGAAGAGTTTGTCGAGGAGCGTGCCGAGGAAGTCGACGAGGAGACGCTGCGCGTTCGTCAGTTGTTGAAGATGCGTGTCGACGAGTTGGAGCTGTCGGTGCGGTCATCAAACTGCCTGCGTGCGGCGAATATCGTAACGCTCGAAGATCTCGTGCGGCGTACCGAATCGGAAATGCTCAAATACCGCAACTTCGGACGGAAGTCGTTGACCGAGTTGAACGGTATTCTCTCCGAACTCGGATTGTCGTTCGGTATGGATGTCGACAAGTACAAAGATCCCAACGAAAAGTCGGCCGAACCGGCTGAAATGATGATGTAAGCAGGGCGGAGGAGTTGTTGCAATGCGGCACATGAAAGTCGGCAAGAAGCTGGGACGGACACCCGCGCACCGTCGCGCCATGATTGGCAATATGGCGACGTCGCTCTTTCGCCAGTATGCCGTGGTGACCACCACGCCCAAAGCGCGCGCCGTGCGCTCCGCCGCGGAGAAGTTGATCACGCTGGGCAAGCGCGGCGATGTGCATGCGCGCCGTCTGGCGGCTCGTCAGGTGAATGATCGCGGCGTGTTGCAGAAGCTGTTCGATGAAATCGCCCCGCAGTTTGCCACTCGTCCGGGCGGTTATACGCGCATCATCAAGATGGGGCAGCGCCGCGGTGACGGCGCCGAACTGGCGCGGCTCGAATTGGTCATTCCCAAAGCCGCTCCCACGCGATCGGACGGGAAGGACAAGGGCAAGGGGAAGAAGCGCGCGCGTCGCACTCCGTCAGGGGCTGCGAAGTCGCAGATCAAGACCAAGAAGAAAGAGGAATCCAGCGAGGACAAAGAGTGAGCTGGACCACAGGTTGACTCAGGCAACCCCTCCGGGTTGCCTTTTTTGTTTGTGCTCACACTGGTATGGGCGATACTTCCACTGAACGCCTATGTCCCCAAACTCCGACAATTCGCGATGGCCGAGCCTGCTGCTGGGCGTACTGATCGTCGCATTGATCATCGCCGGTTCGATTTCACTGGTGCGATTTCGCAATCGGGATCGCGGCGCCACTCAGGCGATCGTGTGGGCATTGGACGATATGGCAGCCGCATCGCAAAAGCTCACAGCGGTCCTCTTCGCCCCCCAGCGCTATCCCATTGCCCTGAATCGTTTCCGCTCACAGATTGAATCGCAGGCACTACCGGTTGATTCGGTGCGTGCGTTCTACCACGAATACGCACTCCATGCACGGGATGGGGAATTGGATGCCGACGATCTGCGCGCCCTCGGTCCGTTTCTCGGTTTGACACCGGCTCCGGCATCACCGGACACGTCCTTGTCAACGACAGTACCGAGGGTCGACACAACAAGCACTGCACCTGTAGATACCGGGAGCGGGTCGCGATAGATGAACCGGGCCATCGTTATCGTCCTGGATGCCTGTGGGATTGGCGACGCGCCCGATAGTATCGATTTCGGCGACCAGGGCTCAAACACGATTGTCCACACCGCCAAAGCGGTCGGCGGACTCGACTGCCCGACGATGGGTGCGTTGGGTCTTGGGTGCATTACCGATGTCCCCGGGGTCCCCGCCAAACCACATCCGATCGGTTCCTATGGGACAATGCAGCCGCAATCCCCCGGCAAGGATTCAACATCGGGACATTGGGAACTGCTCGGTGTAATTCTCGATAAGCCCTTTCCCACATATCCGAATGGATTTGGTGATCATATCATCAAGTCATTCATCGAGCAGACCAGTCGAGGCGTGTTGGGGAATAAGACGGCGTCGGGAACCGAGATTATCCAGGAATTGGGTGATGAGCACCTCGCGACAGGCAATCTGATTGTGTATACATCGGCCGATTCGGTCTTCCAGATCGCTGCGCACGAAGACGTTGTTCCGGTTGATGATCTGTATCGCTACTGCGGGATTGCCAGACAGATTCTCACGGGAGACGATGCCGTTGGGCGTGTGATTGCCCGTCCGTTTATTGGCGAGTCGGGTCATTACCAAAGAACGGAACGTCGTCGGGACTTCTCGGTGAAACCACCACGGCTGACGGTGATTGATGTGGCCAGGGACAGCGGATTGCCGACGGTCGGTATCGGCAAGATCGATGACCTGTTCGCCGGGCAGGGGCTGACCGACACCCGCCATACGACGACGAATGACGATGGGATGAAAGCCACATGTGACGCGTTGCGTGACTGTGATCGCGGGCTGATCGTCACCAATCTGGTGGAAACCGATATGTTGTGGGGGCATCGTAATGATCCGGTCGGTTTCGCGCGGGCGCTGACGCGTGTTGATGAGCAGCTCGATGTTGTACTGGGGCTGATGCTGCCCGACGATATCCTGCTTATCTCCGCCGATCACGGGTGCGATCCGACGACAAAATCGACCGATCACTCGCGTGAAATCGTGCCGCTGTTGGTCTACAGCGCGTCACTTCGCTCAGGAATCGACCTCGGTCGACGTACCACATTTGCAGATCTGGGAGCGACCGTTGCCGAGGCGCTGCAATTGCCCGGTGATGTCGCCGGACGGAGTTTTCTCAGTCAACTATCATGACCAGTTTGAAACCACCAGAACATGACGCTGTGATCGCTGCGAAGGCCGCGCGCGAGCATGCCTATGCGCCGTATTCGGGCCGCCACGTCGGCGCGGCGATTATCACCACGGAGGGGCGGATCTTCTCGGCGTGCAATCTGGAAAACAAATCGGATATGCTGTGGGTGTGCGCGGAGCGCAGTGCCATTGCGACGGCCGTCGCACATGGACACCGCGACGTCCATACGGTCGTGGTGGCCGCCCCCGACGGACGGTTTTGGCCGCCGTGTGAGAAATGCCGCCAGGTGATCAGTGAATTCGCGCCCGACGCCGAGATCATTATGTGCACCGACAATGGCGACGTGCTGCGCAAAAAACTGAGCGCTCTGCCGTCGCGACCGTTCGAGGTCGACGCATGAGACTTGGATATGTAACGGGGTCCCTCTGGAACGGACGCCAGCACACTGATCTCGACGGCTCAAAATTGTTGGTTGTCCAGTTTGTCAACGGAGCGCTCCACCCCATCGATGACTACGCCGTCTGTGTCGACAGCGTCGGGGCCGGTGCGGGGGAGTGGGTGATCACGGTGGCCGGATCGTCGGCTCGGATGACTGGCTGCACCGAACGGTGCGCCACCGATCACACAATCATCGGTATTGTCGACTCCGTCGACCGGACGAGGTGAGAGCTTGCCCGAACGGCCCAAACGACCAGTGATCACCGCGGCCCACATCGACGGCTCACAGAAGATCATCACCGTCGACGCAGATGCTATTATCACTCCGTCGGCTCATGACCGCGCCGCCGGCCTGGGTGTCTCGCTAGTCCGGCAATCTCAAAGCTCCACCCCTGCCAAACCATCCACTGCGTCCACGAAGTCCGCAACATCCAGCCCACCCAACATCGAGCACCTCGTCCGCCGCATTGAACACACCAATCTCTCCCCGATAGCCACCCGCCGGCACATCAGCCGTCTCTGCGACGAAGCCCGCACAATCGGCTGCGCCGCCGTCTGTATGAATCCGATTCATGTTCCGCTGGCGGTCGAATTGTGCGCCGCGACACAGACGCGTGTCTGCACGGTCGTTGGTTTCCCCACCGGTGCGCATCATACCAAGGTGAAAATGGAGGAGGCGTCGCGCGCCGTCGGCGACGGTGCAAGCGAAGTCGACATGGTCGCCAATCACGCACTGCTGCTGCAGGATGAACTCTCCGCCTATGCCGCCGATATCCGTTGTGTACGTCAGGCGGTCGGAGATGAGATTACACTCAAGGTCATCATCGAAGCCTCACAATTGAGTGAAGAGGATATCGTCCGCGCTGCCCTGGCGGCGGAGCAATCAGGCGCCAATTACGTGAAGACATCCACCGGTATGTACGGGCAGGCACGCATCGAAGATGTCCAGTTGCTGCGCCGTGTTCTCCAACCGGCAACACAAATCAAAGCGGCCGGCGGAATCAACGACGCGATGTTTGCACTACAGCTTATCGAGGCCGGAGCCGATCGATTGGGAATGTCGAAGACATTGGATGTGATTGGCGGTATTCGTTCCGAGTCTCGTGTGCAGGAACGGAGGAGCTGAGGTGCTCCACTGCAGGGGGACATGTTGCAAGACGTGTGTCATTGCCGATGGCGTGTTCTTGTAGCGGCGTATTGCATACGCCCAGCC
>WJJR01000473.1 GCA_014729565.1 Candidatus Zixiibacteriota bacterium
ATACAGCCCGGCTCCAGCCGGGTGCCACGGACGCCGAACTCGTTCCAAAACCGTTTCAACGGTATTACCCACGCGGATCATTAGGATCCTTGATATACTTCGCTGCCCGCACGATATCATCCCGATCACCAAGCAGCACCAGGATGTCATCCTGCTGAAGCGTCGTATCCGGCGGGGGATTGGGCGTGAACTGCGTACCCCGTCGAATCGCAATCACCGTGGCGCCGGTCGAATGACGCAAGTCGGCGCCGCGAATGCTCTCGCCGATCAGGTGCGACTCTTCCGGGATCTGAATCGCTTCGATGGCGGCGCCACCGAGTAACCGTGACAATGTGGGCGTCGGCGGTCCGTATGTTTCAGCAGAACGCAGCACGCTGTATGAGTCGCTCCGAATTTGCGCAACGAGTGATTCAATGATCGAGCGCGGCAGCAAGTAGGTCTGCAGCACACGTACGAAGATCTCAATCGCTGTCTCAAACTCTTCCGGAATGACCTCAGACGCGCCCAGCTTCTGCAACGGCTCCACTTCGTTCATGAACCGCGTGCGCGCGACTATATGACAGGCGGGATTCAAACGATGCGCGGTCGCGACCGCGCGACGCGTTGCGGCGGCATCGGAAATCGCAATCACCATGATTCGCGCCGTGGCGATTCCAGCATGTTCGAGAATGCTGGGCCGGCCGGCATCGCCGAAGATCACCTCCGTGCCCGACTCTTCGAGTCGTTCGACCGTCACCGGGTTCATTTCGATCACCACATACGGTATCTCCTGGCGTGCCAGCACCCGCGCCAGGTTCTGTCCGTTCAACCCATATCCGGCAATGATCACATGATCGCGCAGTCGGCTTACTGAATCTTCGGGTTCGGCCTTGATGTCCTTGCCGGCATCTTCACCCATGGAACGGACTTTGTCTGCCATTTTCACCGCCAACGGTGTCATCATCATACTGAACACGGCCGACGCCAGCAGGAGTTGATAACTGGTGCCTCCGATCAATCCGACCCTCGTGCCCTCCGTCATCAACACAAAGGCGAATTCGCCGACTTGTGCGATGAACAAGCCGGCAACTAATCCGGTGCGCCAGGGAAGACCGAGAATCCGGCAGATCACCATAATAATCCCGGCTTTGACCGCCACAATACCGACCGTAAGACCGAGGATGGACAGCGGCATTGCGAAAAGCACGCGCACATCGAACAACATTCCGATGGAGACGAAGAACAAACCGAAGAACACATCGCGAAACGGCAGCACCTCGGCGACAACGTGCTCGGCGTACTCCGATTCCGAAATCAACAATCCGGCGACAAACGCACCCAACGCCGCCGACAATCCCGCCCGGGCACTCACCAGCGCCGCACCGACACTGAGAACCAGAATCGCAAACAAGAACACTTCCGAACTGCGCACGCGTACGACAAACTTCAGTACATACGGTACCGCGTAACGCGCGAGGATGATCACCACCACACCAACACCCAAACCCAGCAGCACCCGTCCGCCGATCGCCGATGTGGCCGACCCCGACTCGCCCAGCAGCGGAATGATGAGAATGAGCGGCGCGACCATCAGATCCTGGAAAATCAGTATCCCCAGCGACACGCGTCCGTGCGGGCTGTTCATCTCGGCACGGGTGGAGAGGAGTTTCAACGCGATGGCGGTGGATGATAACGCGACGAGCATTCCCCACAGGATCGCCCGTGGTGGTTCCAGTCCGAAGACAAATGCCAGTGGCGCTGCCACGGCGGCGGTGACGAGCATTTGCAGTCCACCACCAACAATTGTAATCCGCCACATTTGAAGGAATTGCTTGATGGACAATTCAACGCCGATGAGAAAGAGCAGCAACACAATACCCAGCTCGGCGATCATCTCGACTTGATGGACGTCGGTGACAAACCCGAGTCCATACGGTCCGGTGAGAACACCGGCCGCGATGAACCCGAGCAATGGCGGCAATCCAAGGCGCTCGAAGAGCAAAACCACCACGACCGCGGCGGTCAGCAGCAATATGATGTCAGTAAACAGATGCACAAAGAGTCTGCTGATTTAAGGTGTGGGTGGCTCCTCCGGGTTTTCGAGGAATTCCAGCACAACCAACGCCGAATTGTGTGCTGCCGTTTCCAGTGATTCCCGCAACTGCTCGCCCGCCGTCTCCGATCCCGATCCACCCGCCAAATCCGAACACGACCGGATGACCACCACCGGAATCCCGTTGGCATGCGCCGTCTGAACGACTGCCGCCGATTCCATGTCGACAATTTGTGCGTCGAAATCGCGCTCCAGTTGCAGACGCTTCTCTTTGGAATCGATAAAGGCGTCGCCCGACACACCAATGCCACCGATGTGCAACTCGGGGAGTCGCTGCCCGACTTTCGCGAAGCGGAAATCGATCCGGTCAGCGGCTTCTGTCAGCAAACGGTACAGCGCCGTATCAACCGGCAGTTCCATCTTCAAATCGAACCCAACGGTGTCGGTCCGTCCGACAGGAATCGAATCGGTGTCAAATCCCTCTTTGCCCCAGTAGCCGTAGTCGTGTGTGATCCATCGGGTCGGCACAACAATGTCGCCAATGTGCAACTGAGGATCGACCGCACCGCAGATCCCGGTGAAGATAATCCCGCGGGGTTTATAACGGTCGATAACATATTGTGCTGTCGCGGCCGCATTGCTCATTCCCATACCCGATGCGGCCAGGACAACCGGCTGCACCAGACGTCCGGTCGCCACGCGTCGTCCCGCCCACACCGTGTCGGTGTTAAGCGGAATTCCTCCGCGCAGTTCTTCGCCTTCGGCGTCGAAAGCATACAGCACCACCCACGGCGGCTGAACCTGGATCGGCTGCCGCTCCTCGATCGCGACATCCGGATCGCATCCCAATGTCAATATTGCAGCAAGACACGCGGCTGCTGTGAGCTGTGACAATAATCGTGACGGGTACACTTGTCGCATTGAACTCCTCCAACGTATGACGTTAGGGAGTGTATAATGAAGATTCGTCGGTGCGGCCAGTTTGCTTTTCGGCCCCCGCCGATCTAAATTGGCGCCTTACCGGTGCGGACCCGCCTCAAACGGAAGGCACCATTCGATTTGCCGCAGTCACACGCGGCCGAGGAGCATACGATGAACGCTGACGACAAACGCAAAATCAAAATCGGCCTCGCTGAAATGCTCAAGGGCGGGGTCATCATGGATGTTACCAACGCCGAGCAGGCGAAAATCGCCGAGGACTCTGGCGCCGTCGCGGTGATGGCACTCGAACGCGTCCCGGCCGATATCCGGGCCGAGGGTGGAGTCGCCCGTATGTGTGATCCGTTGAAGGTCGAGGAAATCAAAGCCGCGGTCTCGATTCCGGTGATGGCCAAATGCCGTATCGGACATTTCGCTGAAGCTCAAGTCTTACAATCACTTGAAGTCGATTTCATCGATGAATCCGAGGTCCTGACCCCGGCCGATGAAGCCAACCACGTCGAAAAAGACCAGTTCACGATTCCCATTGTCTGTGGCTGCCGTGATCTCGGCGAAGCGCTCCGCCGCATCGGCGAGGGGGCCGCATTGCTCCGCACCAAGGGCGAAGCGGGGACCGGCAATATCATCGAAGCGGTCCGTCACATGCGCACCGTCCAGGGGGCCATTCGCCGGCTCACCGTGCTGCCCCGCGAAGAATTGATGACCGAGGCCAAGAAGCTCGGGGCGCCTTATGACTTGGTGGTCTGGGTGGCCGAAAACGGCAAGCTCCCGGTGCCGAATTTCGCTGCGGGGGGGATTGCCACTCCGGCCGACGCCTCGCTGATGATGCAGCTCGGCGCCGAATCAGTCTTTGTCGGATCGGGCATCTTCAAATCGGAAGACCCGATGGTCCGAGCGAAGGCCATCGTAATGGCCACGACTCACTACAAAGATCCGAAGATGGTCGCCGAAGCCTCGAAGGGTCTCGGCACCGCGATGCGCGGCCTCGAAATCGGAACGATCCCCGAAGGGGAGCTGTTACAGGTACGGTAGGGTAGGCTCTGCCCAGAATCTCCCGGCAGGGGTGGGCACAGCCCACCCTGAATTTCCTGACTGTCATCCCCGCGAACGCGGGATCCATTTTCACTGTTTGCTATGGCCATCCCATTAACCAGTTCAGCGCCGTCCACCCGGCCCACGATGTCCACTGCGCCCACAGAGCGCCGCGTCGGCCTGCTCGCCCTCCAGGGCGACTTCGACATGCACCGCAAAGCGATCGTCGGGTTAGGGCATGAGGCGATCGAAGTGCGCACCCCGGCCGAATTGGACACCGTCGACTGCCTGATTATGCCCGGCGGCGAATCGACCACGATGCGTAAGCTGATGGTCAACGGCGGCCTCTGGGATGCAATCCGCGAATTCGGCCAACGCAAACCGATCATGGGCACCTGCGCGGGCCTGATCCTCCTCGGTAAGAGCATCACCGAACGTCCCGATGAACCAACTCTCGGTTTACTTGATACCGACAGCAGCCGCAACGCTTACGGCCGTCAACTGTACTCGTTCCGCGAATCCGGAACCCTGTCGGTCAACGGCACCGAAGAGTCTTTTGAGATGGTCTTCATCCGTGCG
>WJJR01000474.1 GCA_014729565.1 Candidatus Zixiibacteriota bacterium
CGCCGAGCATCTGCGGACGGATCCCCTTGAGGTTCAAAAAGATGTCGGTCACATCCTCCAAGACGCCGGGAATCGTCGAGAACTCATGCAACACACCTTCGATGCGCACCGCGGTGACCGCCGCCCCCTGCAACGAGGAGATCAAGGTCCGCCGCAACGCATTCCCAATCGTGTGTCCAAACCCGCGCTCCAACGGCTCGATGTAGAACCGTCCATACGTCGGCGTACGGGATTGTTCGTCCACCACGAATTCCTTGGGCATGGTCATCGCTTTCCATTTCATTGTATCTGTGCCTCCCGCGAATCCACACCTTACTTGGAGTAGAGTTCCACGATCAATTGCTCCTGGGCCGGTGTCGGGATTTCCAAGCGCGTCGGAATGTTGAGCATCTCCCCTTCCAACCGGGCCTTATCGAGCCGGAACCACGGCAACTCCGCGGCGCGTCCGATTTCCTTCAGAGCCATATGGATAATATCCATTCGTTTTGAGTTCTCGCGCACCTTCACCACGTCGCCCGGCTTCACCTGGTACGACGGAATATCGACAATGCGGTCGTTCACGGTGAAGTGACGATGGCGCACCAACTGCCGCGCCGACTTCCGCGACGGTGCGAAGCCGAGACGGTAAACGACGTTGTCGAGCCGCTGCTCGAGGAGAATCATCAGGTTCTCACCGGTGATCCCGCGCATCTTCGATGCCTTGACATAGTAATTGTGGAACTGGCGTTCCAGGATGCCGTAAATGCGGCGCACCTTCTGCTTTTCACGCAACTGCAACCCATACTCGGACACTTTGCGCCGCATGTTGGCGCCGTGTTGTCCGGGGGGCGGTGCACCCTTGGCAATCGGGCATTTGTCTGACAGGCACCGGGCGCCCTTCAAAAAGAGCTTTTCGCCCTCGCGCCGGCACAACTTGCAATTGGCATCACGATAACGCGCCATGTAGTACTCCCGCTACTCCTGTGCTTAGACCCGCCGCCGCTTCGGTGGACGGCATCCGTTGTGTGGCAAAGGGGTGACATCTTTGATCGCCGTAACTTCCAGGCCCGCCGCCGACAGCGACCGAATTGCCGCTTCACGGCCGGACCCCGGACCTTTGACCTGGACGTCGACTTTGCGCAATCCCAAATCCATCGCCTCGCGCGCCGCGGTGCTCGCCGCCTGCTGTGCGGCAAAGGGCGTGCTCTTCTTCGAGCCCTTGAACCCTTGGCGCCCGGCCGATGACCACGAAATCACCTCGCCGCGTGCATCGGTCACGGTGATAATGGTGTTGTTAAAGGTCGCCTGAATGAACGCGCGTCCATTCGGCTCCACGCGTGCTCTTTTGCGACGTGTCTTTTTGCGTTTACCTTCTGCCACAAGTCACTCCACTCAGTTCTATCGCTTCCGTCCGATTGACTTCGCCGGACCCTTGCGCGTCCGGGCGTTGGTTTTGGTCCGCTGTCCGCGCACCGGTAGACCACGACGGTGCCGGAGACCACGGTAACACCCGATGTCAATCAGCCGCTTGATATTCATCTGCACTTCACCACGCAGGGAACCCTCGACACGGTGATTCGCTTCGATTTCATTACGCAGCTTCACCACGTCATCGTCGCTCAGCTTATTCACGCGCGTATCCGGATTCACCCCGGTGGCCTCAAGGATCTTCCGGGCATTCGTCGGACCGATTCCGAAAATGTATCGCAAACCGATTTCGACCCGCTTTTCCTTTGGCAAATCAACTCCGGCAATTCGTGCCAAGGCTCCTCCTACGATTGGCCGGGGATCGGATGATCACCCACAGCCGACACTACAGATTATCCCTGCCGCTGCTTGTGGCGCGGGTTGTCACAGATAATGCGCATGACCCCACGGCGCCTGATGAGCTTGCACTTTTCGCAGCGCTTTTTGATCGATGACCGAACTTTCATGGCTCTCCGCCTTACTTCACCACCGGCTTAATTGCCGGCAACACAATTACTTGTATCGATAGACGATCCGGCCCCGCGACAGGTCATACGGTGACAATTCGAGCGTCACCTTGTCTCCGGGCAGAATCTTGATAAAATGCATCCTCATCTTACCTGATACATGTGCCAGCACTTTATGGCCATTCTCCAATTCCACCTGAAATGTCGCATTGGGGAGAGACTCCACCACACGACCTTCCACTGTAATCGCCTGTTCCTTGGCCAAATTATCCCTTCTTCTCTGCGACGGTCAAGATGTCGGGACCATTGCTTGTGATCGCGACCGTATGCTCAAAATGGGCCGATAGCGAACCATCTGCCGTGCGGACGGTCCACTTGTCCGGATCGAATGTAATGGATGGCCCACCGATGTTGACCATCGGTTCAATCGCCAGCACCATGCCTTCTGAGAGGCGGACACCGGTACTCGGCTCGCCGAAATTCGGTACTTGCGGCTCTTCGTGCATCTTACGACCGATGCCATGGCCGACCAAGTCCCGGACTATGGAATACCCCTCTTGTTCGATATATGTTTGCACTGCTGACGAGATATCTCCCAGGCGGTTACCGGCGCGGGCCTGCTCGATGCCCCGTTTCAGGGCCTCTTCGGTCGCTTTCAGCAGACTGTCGGCGTCGTCGCTGATTGTGCCCAGACGGATTGTACGGGCGGAGTCGCCAAACCAGCCGTTGATCTTCACGCCCACATCGATCGAACAGATCTGACCCTCTTCCAGCTTTCGGTCGCCGGGTATGCCATGAACGACTTCGTCATTGATCGACACGCAGAGCGTCGCCGGGTAATCC
>WJJR01000475.1 GCA_014729565.1 Candidatus Zixiibacteriota bacterium
GTAGCCGCGAGACAGATACCAATAGGCGCGTAGTCCCAACGTGGCCGGAAGATCGGGCTGGATCGACAGGGCGCGATCAAACCACGCCTCAGCACACGGATCGTTGGTGAGCTGGGCGTAGTCATTGGCCACGTAGGCGGCAACCAGACCCTGTGTTGGTCCCACCGCGGCGGCCCGCAAATGCATCTGCAACGCCTGTGGAAGATCTCCAATGAGGAGACTGAGCATGCCGGCATTACCGGCCGCGCTGAAATGATTCGGATTGTAATCCAGCGCGCGCAGGTTGGCATCGAGGGCTTTGCGATACCATCCCCTGGCGAGGTAGGCCAGGCCGAGGGCCTTATGCGCATCGGCATGAGTCGAGTCAACGCCCAAGGCGTACCGGGCTGCTGTCAACGCCGAATCGATCCACGCGCCCGTTTGACCAAATCGCAGTGTGCGCTGCGTGTAGGCATCGGCCAATCCGGAGATGGCATCGACGTATTGGGAGTCCAACAGCAACGCCTGTTGATAGAGAGCGATGGCATTTTCATTGGCATCTGCGGTGTAGCGATAGTAGTACTGACGGGCACGCTGGCAAAGCGCATACGCCGTCAGGCTGTGTGTCGGAGTTTCGGCAATCGAACGTGATTCCTCCGGTGCCAGGTCAATGTCGAGACTGACAGCCACGTTGCGAACGATCTCCTGTTGCGTCGTGAAAACGTCTGCCAACTCGGCGTCGAAGGTTTCGGCCCAGCGAATCTCGTTTGTTTGGAGATCGATGAGACTGACCGTCGCGTGAAACTGATCACCAATCCTCAGAACACTGCCCTCGAGCGCAGCATCGGCGTGCAATGTTGTGATGAGCTCGCTGGGGTCGTACGCCTTATCTTTGAACGTCATCATCGACAGCCGCGACAGCACGCGCATGCCGTCGATTTGCGACGCGCGCGCGATGAGATCGTCGGTCAGTCCATCCGCGAAATACTCGTACTCCGCCGTGCCCAGATTGCGGATGGGAAGGATGGCCAGTGTCAGGGGCTTCGTCCGCGACGATGAGACGGATGACAGCCAGTCATTCTTGAACCCAACCATTAGCACAACCAGTGCGAGTGCCAGAAGAGCAGACACGATCAGCGGTGTGCGTGTCTTACGTGTTCGTAACGGTCGACTCTGTGAACGGTACGAACCGGAATCGATGGCGACGTGAGACCGTGTCGCCACCTCTCTGAGGTCATGTTCCAATACGGCGCTGTTGTGATACCGGTGACGGGGGTCTTTCGCCAGACATTGGGATATGATCCGATCGAATCCGGCCGGCAGATCGCGGCGCAGCGCCGACACTGTCGGCGGCGTCGCATTGAGGATGGAGTAGGCCAGCGCGGCGGTGCGAATCCCGCGAAACGGGCGTTGACCGGTGGCCATTTGATACATCAGGACGCCCAGCGCCCAGATATCCACCCGATGATCGATGTGCAGGCCGTCGAGTTGTTCCGGCGCCATGTAGGCGAGAGTCCCGATCGTCGTTCCCCTCGCCGTGAGGTCTTCACCTTCAATCAATTTGGCGACACCAAAGTCGAGAATGCGTAGCCGCCCATCGGTGTCGATGATGACGTTGGTCGGTTTGAGATCCCGGTGGATGATGCCGGCCTCGTGTGCTTTGGCAAGTCCACTGGCCAACGCGATCGACCATGGCAGCATCTCGTCGAGGGCCAGTCCCCCGGATTCGATGCGCTGTTCCAATGTTGTCCCTTCAACATACTCCATGACCAGGTACGGAACGTCTTCATGCTGGCCGAGCTCGTACACCGTAATGATGTTGGGGTGATTCAGTGCCGCCGCCGTTTGGGCTTCGCGATACAAGCGTGAGAGGCTCTCGGGACTGCTTCGGAGTGCCGCCGGCAGGAATTTCACGGCCACCTGCCGGTGCAGAGTCGTGTCGCGTGCCAAATACACCTGCCCCATGCTCCCGGTGCCAATCAGAGAGAGAATGTCGTACTTGTCGATGCGCTTGCCAATCATGATTGCAATGAGACTGTGGAACCGATCGGTTTACATCGGGCATCGCATGGTGCCAATTACCAGGTTCACCAGCACGCACGCATTGTGACGCGAGTCAGCTCCGTATGGTGTCGCCACACGTGATCATCAGTCTCAGGATGACCGCGGTTGGCGTATTCAGTTGTGTTCCGCTAACGTCCCACGCACAAACACACTTCGTGACTTGGTGATCGCAATATAAGCCACGGGTACTACTTTGTTGTCAAGTTGGTGATGACGTTCAGCATCACCAGGATTGATCAAATCGCGTGGAGTCACAGTCCAATCGATCGTCTGTGACCTTATCACGCTGTCCGACATGGTAGTTCAGGAAAGGGGCCGTTCTGTTACACAAGTAAATGACTCCAACACTTGTACCGCTATCCGCTTAATGCATGAGTAACGCCCTCCTGTATTCAGGTCGGCTGGAGAAGATGGCAGGCACATTCGGTGCTGTTTTTCTCTGCTTCAGAGAGTATCTTACATTCGCGAAGGATCTCTTTATGCCGATGCGGGCCCTGACACCTTGGACGCGTCGGTGACTTGGTCATCATGGCCCACCACGAACACATCTCCGGCGCGGCGGACTTGCAGGCCTTGCTTGTCGGCTTACTCAATGGGGATCAACCGGTTAGCCGCCTCATTCGTTCTCACATCGCGCGCTATACACGATATCACTTGTCCGTTAAAGATGCGGATCATGAGGACGTTGTCGCCGAGGTGCAGAAGATACTGCTGGAGAATCTTCGCGATGGTCAGTTCCACGGAAAGAGCATTCGTGCCTTGAATGCCTACATCTATGGTATCACCCGACGCCAGGTGGCGCGTGTCATCGACCGGCGGGCATTGCACAGCCGCGTCACCACATCACTCCGCGCCAACGCACAAGCGTCGGCCTTTGAACAACATGATCCGGTAGCCGCCAATGACTTGGTGTCCAAGATCTACGCCAGGATCACGGCGAAGTGCAAAGAGCTATTGCGGTTCAAATTTGAACGCGGCTTCTCGGATCAGGAGATCGCCGATCAGACGGGGATGACCAAGAACGCGGTCAGCACGGCGATATCGCGCTGCTTGAAGAAAATACGCGAATTGCCGTTGGTCGCAGAATTCATGCAAGAAAACCGTGAGCAAATGAACTCTGAGGAATAGACGTGGCCTGTCACGACCAACAGATCGCCATAATGCTGCCGGACTACTGTTTGGGGCGGTTGGACGAGCAGCAGCAGGCTACCGTGCAGCGTCACCTCACCGATTGCGACGAATGCCGCGAGAGCCGACGCATTATCATGGCGCTGATCAACAACAAGATCGATACGTCTCCGGGGGCATCTCCTCATCTCTCGACAGAGGAGGTCATTCGGTATTACCTCCATACGGATCGTCTAACCGCAGATGAACGCGACCGCATGTCGGCGCATCTTCAGTCCTGTGACGAGTGCGCGCATGAACTGGCATACCTGCGCGAGGTCGAGGGGTCACTGCAGAACATCGCCGCCAATCAGCGTGCAACGAGTCAGACAGTTCAAACCGATCCTCCTGCTACCTGGTCCCGGCAAACCATCGTCGCCTATCTGGCCCTGGCGGCCACACTCGTGCTGCTGATCGTTACCACAGCCGGTGACCCGAAACCACCCCAACCGATTGCTGCAACCGGTTCGTTGGACCTCTACGAGCAGCAACGGTCATCGACAACCATTCCGGTCCTGGAACGAGTGAGCGGTTTAACGTCTCTGAATGTCATCCTGCATCATGCTTATGACACAGCCGGGGCGGCGTATTATATGGCCTTCGAACACGTGGATTCCGATTCGACAATTGCTGTCGCACACAACGTGTCGTTCGAGTCCGATGAGCGCATACAGAGTCAATTCGATATCCTGGGCTGGCCCGGCGGCCGCTATCTGGTACGGTTGGTACGCAAAGCGCGGGCGACGCCGATGGATTCAACTGTTACGCGCTTCCCGTTCCGTCTCATCCAACCGCAGGACAATTAACTCCTGTCTCTAATTGGGATTGCCGAGAAGTAGAAACCCGCCCCATGAACGCGGGTCTGGATTCGCGTCACTGTTGCGTTGTGATTCCAGCATTTCGAGAACGGCTGTTCGCAAACTCAGCGATTTGCGTGTACCATTCAGCCAATGCCGATAAAAGCGCTGCATCAGTTCCTGAGATGCCTCGTCGGGTACATCGAATAAACTCATGAGGATGGCGCGTGCTCCGGCATTCTGAAAGGCTCGACTTAATCCAAACACACCCTCTCCCGGCAAGATGTCGCCTCGGCCGGTCTGGCAGGCACTGAGCACCACCAGTTCGGTGTTGACCAAATTCAGATACGATGCCTCGAGCGCCGTCAAGAAGCCGTCGTCTTGGACATCGTGATTATGGTCGGATTCAATCGATAGAAGCTGTTGATTGACGCCAGAAAACACGAGTCCAGCACGCAATAGAGGATTGACTGGGCGATGAGGGTGCCGGCTGAAGGCCTGCTGGTCGCAGGCGAATGCATGTGTGGCGAAGTGCATCACATGCGGTGGGGATCGAAGCCCTTTGATCAGAGATTCACTGGCCTCCGGACCGGTATAGACAGTCACATCGAACCCAGCCGCGGCCAGAAGCTCCGCGGCTTTTCGACCTTCCTCGAGAGCACCCGCCAGCGGGAAGAACGGTTTAGACAGACACTCGTCGCCCACATCTCGTCGAAACTGCTCAGCAAGCGGCATCGGTCTGTTCACTGACACATGCCAGACCGGGTGCACCGCTGGATCAAGTGCATCGAAGTCAGGTCCCGCCACCACGACCGCCTCTGGCCGCGGCGCCGGTTCGATCAGTAGTCCCCAACTCAAGATATCCCGTCCCGTCGTCACGTTGCAGATCTCTTTTGATTCGATTAGGTAACGTCCCCCGGAATCCTGCAACACAGCGAACGGGACCTCGTGTAATTGCGCGTCGGGACTGATGATCAACCGTGAAGCGTGATCAATCATCGGGGATACCGGTTCGAGAACAGCAGTGTACAGCGCTTGAAACGGCGAGTGTGTGTTGGCATACCCAGCGGCGGTTGATTCTCCGGACAGCACACGATGAAGCATGTTGATCAGTGAATCAATCACCTTAGCCGGGCCAAGAGACACGGCATGCAGTTCATTCTCCACATCGAGCACAAAAGCAAGGTATTCCGGTTCTGCGATCACCGGTTCGGCCAGATAGACGTCGTTGGTTTGACCAATGGGCTGGAATTTCGGGGGGACGATCTCTCCCCGTCGGTCTCGAATCCCACGTGGCTGGTAGCGGACATATTCGATCAGAACATCATACTCAGATAGCGCACCGGCGATATCCGCGCGTGTCACGTGACGCATTTCGGAGCCGATGGCGCTGTTGGCACACAATTCACCGATCTCCAGCTCTAGCTCTCGTTTTGAGTTGTAGAGAGACGCCAGCGAATCTGGCCGATTTGCACTAATCGTTTCACCTGCCAGTGTCAATTCGGCGAGAGCATGTCCAACGACTGACCGCCGGGCTTGCAGTTCTTCGATAATGGGATTAGCACGGCAGAACAGAGCAGCGTGTTCGGCCGAAAGAGCGTCGAGAACCCGCGCCTTACCCTGCAGGACAGAATGAAACGCAAGTGTTCGGAACTCCTCAGTTTGGGAGAGAGCCAGTGTCAGCAACTCATCGTCAACGGGACTGTAATTCATGCCATACATGAGCTTCATGTCTTCATCCGCGTAGGGCATCACATCGGCAAGGAACGCCTGCCGCACATTGACGGAGGACTTCCATGCCGCCAACGCATGGCCGGCATTGCCAAGCCTCAGGTCACACAGAGCCAATGACTTCAGTACGTTGGCGGTGACGGGATGGCGCTCGCCGTGTGACTTTCGCAGGGCGGCGAGAATTGTCTCGTAACGCTCTCGCGCATCGGCGTAGTGACCCTGTGCAAAGTCCACATCGGCCAGACGCATGGCCGGATGATACCGTTGCCCCTGGTGGGGGAAGAACAGGTGCTCGGCCAGGGCGCTGGCTTCGCTCAGATACGAGCGTGCCGAATCGTACTGTCCCTGCAATGCGTGGATAATCCCAAGCATCTTCAGCGAGTGCGCTTCCATTTGCGACGAGGGTAGAGTCGTATCGCGATAAATCGACAGAGCGCGCGAGACCCAATGGGAGGCGCTCGAGTAGTCTTCGCGGATGCTCGCGATGACTCCCATCTGCAGAAACTCCTTGGCGATGCCCGCACATTGATGGCAGCCTCCCAACCGCCACAACTCGATCGCTTTAAGGAAACACACTTCGGCGGAATCGATCAGATCGATCACCTGAAGCGTGACACCCAGATTGTCATAGGACTGCGCCAATTCGCGACGACGATCTGGCCCGGCCTCCACGTAACAGCGGATCGCGTCATTCAATGACTGTTGCGCAAGTGCATACTCGTTGCGGTCGAGCTGCAAGATTCCCTGCGTGAGATAGAATTGCCCCTCACCGGCCGGGTGGTCGTCGATTGACGACCAGAGGGCACGGGCGTCGGCCAGCGCAGAATCGGTGAGCCGGTCATCACCCTTCAGGAAGTGCAGATACCAGGCTGTGAGTGACAGATATCTCCCGTACGCCGGACTATCGCCACCGCATTCGCGCTTGGCCACAACCAACGCACGCTCGAGGTATGTGAAAACCGAATCGTGATCTTTGGTCTGAGAGGGATCGGCGAATTGCAGGCCAACCTTGTACAGCGAATCGGCCTCTTCCGAGTGACACGAACTACTTGCAAAGCCAATCCGTGCCAGCCCGAGAATCAGGCAAAACCCAATCGCGACACAATGTACCTGTGACCAGCGCCTAGACACAGAGTCCGTCCCGTTACTTGAGCAAGATCAACGTCTATGGCGAACTCACCTATATTGCCACAGCTAAGAAACCGCTTGTGAGTAGAGAGAGTCAAGAGTCCTGGCGACCACTGTAGAGCCGTGATAGCTTATCGATGAGTGACGATTGCAATGGGCAGAATGGAGTACCATCTCTTGTTATGCTCTTCTATCGAGCGTAACTCCATATCCCGGGACGGTGAAACCCAACGACGTGACAAAACTGTTGTCCTGCGTCAGACAAATTTGGGGTCAAGAGTTGATAACGTGACGTCGGTCTCTTGACGGTTGTGCCGAAGCCGGTTCGGACGTTCAAGAGTCGTACGGAATGACGCCATTATCCAATAATCACCCCGCCACCGCCGACCGCAGCGAATCATCCGAGACCCGGGCGTAGACCTCAGTGGTGGTAATCTGCCAATGGCCCAACGCCTTCTGGAATAAGCCAGGTTAGTCGAATGGCTGACCTGTATGAAAACCCCCCGCATGGAGTATTTCTCCACCGGGGGTTCAACGTCGCCGTTCTGTTAGATTACAGCAGACGAACGGAGGCGGCACGTGGCCCCTTCAGTCCCTCGTCCATCTGATCCTCGACACGGGTACCGGCCTTGAGATTCTTGGCCTCGCCGTCCGTTACCGCATCGTCATGCACGAAAACATCAGCGAGATCCTTGCGTTCGATGAACGCCGTGCCCCTTCGCGAGGTCGAATGATGTGATCGTTCCTTCAATCCGTTCGGCTTTCTTTTCCTAATTGGCTCCGTCCATGATACCAATCCTTTTGTCGCGGGGAACTAAGCGATGCTCCCGGTCCGTTGGCCATGGTGTTCGAATTAATCGGCGGCCTGGAGCTTGAAAACCGCAGAGGCAAACCACCCCTTCGCCGTCTCCACCACTTGAAACCGTACGCCGTCTCCAGGTTTGAGAGTTTGCACACTCGCGTCTTTAAGCGCGGCGCGATTCACCTGGACATCGTCGTGCCCCTCACGGGCTATCAGTCCCTTGCCGACGACTTCGTCGTACGACTTGACCGTGCCCTCGATCACTGTTTGCAATTTGTGTGGATTGATGTCTTTCATCATGCGTCACCTCTTGGGACGGCGTGACCTGTGGTCACCAGTCCGTGGTATGTGTTCATTGTATGATGCGTGGCTCAATAGGCACGCGCCGAAGAAACACAGCGACCATTAGGTCCTTCCGTAATCACGAACCGCACCCGATCACCGATGGCAAGGATGCTGGCCCCGTCGTTTTGATGCGCCTGCGGATCCACAAAGAGTTCCTCGCCACCAGCATTCGCGACGAATCCGTATCCTTTGTCCGCACTGAATGACGTCACGGTACCGGTAACCCAGACTTCCGTCTTCACATTATCGGCTCTTTGCACGGTGTACGTCCTGTCGTTGTGGGCACGAAGTGCCCTCGCTGTCTCCACATCTCGTCAAACCAATCATCGATCCCTCAGAGCTTGCGGACAGAGACGGCACGCAGACCCTTCGGTCCCTCGGTCACCTCGTACGAAACATGATCACCCGCGGTGACTCTCGCACCATCCAATACCGCATCCTGATGGAGAAAGACTTCTTTGCCATCCTCTTGGGTAATGAAACCGAACTTCCTGTTCGTATCGAAAGACTTGATGGTGCCCTTGTTGGTTTCCGCCGCGGCGCTGTCATCACCTTCTGGCGCGTTGGTCGTGTCATCCTGGTTCTCTGTTATGGCATACAGTCCTTTGCACCTGGGAATATAGAGGTATTCCCGTTCCGTTGGCCCGGACGGCCATTGAAGCCTTTGGGGCTTTTCCATGAATGCCGTAGCACAAACTACAGCGCGGTCAGTCAAAGAGAAGTTGGAGGCCTCACCTTACAACACCTCTTATACGGCACCAGACGATGGAAAGACAAAAGTATGTAGATTATTTGCCGCAGGAAGAACGCCTTGGCCTTGGACACCTCGGTGGCCTTCGTGCTGGCGTCAAGCCCTCATGACGGCTGACCGCAAGACCCCCTCCCACACCCCCGCATAAGCCTCAGGGGAGGGAATGGACTGAAACGGGCTGCCTGCGCCTCGCCTCCCGGCACCGATTTGCGTAGGAATTCGACTCGAGTATCACGATCTTACCTACGAGCATATGGTTGCGACCTCCACACAAGTTCGGCTTGAGGGTCGAGCAGGAGAAGGATCATCGAATGAACATCTATGTCGGTGGATTACTGCCTGAAGTTTCGAGCAAACATCTTCGGGAAGAGTTTACACGTTTTGGTACGGTCAAATCGGCGGAGATCGCGAAGAGCCATAAAGGTGGCTCCCCGCGTGGGTTCGGATTTGTCGAGATGCCGATTGAACGCGAGGCCGTTGCGGCGATTGCCGCGCTCAAAGGAGCCACTCGGATGGGAAGCACTCTCGAAGTCACTGAAGTCCGACGCCCGGCTCCAAACCCACAATCTCGCCCATTGGTGAGTCAAGCCGTCCTCCTCCGCAAACGCAGGAAAACCTCGTCTTGAGATATCGAAGGCCATGTGAAGCGCCCCACAGCTCAATGTGATCAGTTGGCTCTTCGCCGGTCTTTAGGCATGCCCCGACCATCTTGACCGCTGCCCGTGGCTTTTGTAGGCTGGGCAGCCGTCTTGTGTGTACGAAGAGTCACAGGAGTCACCCAATGAAACGACACACACGAAAGTCTACGGCAGAGGAAATTCGGACGACCCCATCGAAGGGGTCCGGTCGGGCGAGGGACCGACGACCAGGGAAGACACCCAAAAGGCCCAATGGTCCGGGTGTTGCAAAGAAGCAGAACAGACGATCGGTCTCGAACAGGTTGGCGAGAACTCAAGAGACGTCCCGCGCCAAACCGATGCACCGTGTTCTATCCACCACACCACGATCTGTTATGTTCACTCTGGATGCACCACTGGGGAGCACCGTGTCAATCAGCGGCAGCTTCAATGATTGGACCCCGCAGGCCATGACCAAGGGGGGAGACGGAGTCTGGCGCATCACTGTCCAACTGGCACCCGGTACCTACGAATACAGATTCCTCGTTGACGAAGAATGGCGCGACGATCCCAACAATGCCCGCAAGAATCTAAACGCGCTCGGCGGTTACGATTCGATTTGTGCCGTGCTGTAGCGCAGCATCCACGCGCCGGTGGATACATCAAAATGCTCCCACTGCCTTTCGTAACGAATCATCGGACACGCGCGCATAGACCTCAGTAGCGGTAATCTGCCGGTGCCCCAGCGCCCTCTGCACGAGGTACAGACTGCCCGTCTTCCGGAAGAGGCGGATGGCGACGACGCAACGGGCGGAAAAACCCCGACCTCAATGCCTGCCTTTCGACGCCAGAAATGGACTTATAGAAATACTCGCTCCTGACTCGTGCTCCACTGAGGTACTGCGCTTTTCAGGTCAGGTCCTGAACTACAGTCGAGTTTCCGTTCCAGCCACCTTTGAACAGGGTCAGGACGTACCTCTTATCATCTGCCTGCACGGGTACGGCAGCAACTCCGAACGGTTTGCCCACGTAGGTAGTTGGTTTGCCGAGGCGGGAATGCTCGCTGTCGTGCCTCAAGCCCCCTACCCCGTCGTGTTGGAGGGTGGGACTCTAGGTTTTGACTGGACTCTTCTTCAGGTTCAGGACACGGTTATTCAGCGACAGGTGGCTGAACTGATGGTGTATGACTATCTGCAGCCTCTTATCGTCGAAATGAAGAAACGTTTTTCCGTCGATGACGTCCACATTCTTGGATTCTCTCAAGGCGCCGTCATTGCCCTGCTCGCCGGCATATTCGACAGTGATTCCTACCATGGTGTTCTGACATTCGGCCTTCCCGCGTTTGAACGTACCTGGTTCCCTGACAGTGTGCTCGAGTACCGCTCGAAGATTCCAATCTGGATGACACATGGTGAACAGGATCAAAGGGTCGGTTCACGCATCTCATGGGACGCGGCAGACACGCTGTCGAGTTATGATTACAGTGTTACCAGGGAGAGCTTTCAAGGCGGACATATCATTCCTGATAGCATGCTGCAAGCAGCAGTCGACTGGATACGGGCGACTGGACAGCAATAGCGATCAGGTTTCCAGAATCGCGACCCGCATCGACTCATCCGACAGCTGCACGTGTACTTTAGAGGTAGTAATCTGCCGATTCCTGAGCCTCCGCTTCTACTTCTCGGATTCATTGGCCACGCTTGGTGGTGTCAGAGTGAATCCAAGCTGTTGCATTAAGTCGAGGACATTAAAGTACACCCATTCCTCGGCGATTTTACCATTTACAAGCAGATCGATCGTGACACCTGAGAAGTTAACCTGTTTCTCAGTTGGCGGAAGTCCTCGCAGTGAACCGCGGTGCGTGCCGGAAGCCGTCCAACGAACGATCAGATAATCGCTGGAGAGAAAGGTGTCGTCGATCGTGATCTGGAAGTCCGGGATTCCAGCATGACTCGCAAGGTAGTACGACTTAAGGGAGTCCAACCCCCTGATATCACCGGGAGCACTGCAATCGTGGACAACCACATCCGGATGATAGATCTGATCCAGTCGATCCAGGTCCGGTGTGTTTCTGGCACTCGCGTATACGGTCATGATACTGTCGGCCTGTGCCTGAGTGACGGCCGAGCCATCGGTCGCCTCACCGATACGAGCCGTGCTGATTGAAACTGATGCGATCAAAACCAAAGTGGTGAGGCAATGGGAACTCCATAATGTCCGCATTGGCAGTCCTCTTCATTATTGCACTTTTGAAACGTCAACTTGGACGAGATGCAATCTGGATCAAGGCCGGCACTCTCGATCGAATGATCAATCTGGTTGTGATCCGTTTGAGAGTCAAGTGCCAGCCACCGCCGTCCGCAGCGAATCATCCGATACTTGGGCATAGAC
>WJJR01000476.1 GCA_014729565.1 Candidatus Zixiibacteriota bacterium
ATTCGCATCGTCGGGCTCACGGTCAGCTATCACCGCACCGCCGGACTGCTCGTAGGGAATCCGGATGGCCGTACCGTTGGCGCCGTCATTGTAGATCCAGTATCCCCGAAAGGGCCGAAGTGTGGACACCGTACGGTATGAACCGTTGGACGACACGTATTCATGAAACGCCTGTTCGATGCCGGAATCGAATTCGATCATCGACACTGCAACATCGAAGGCAAACGGACTGGCGATCTGATTCCATCCCTGATCCAACTGAATGGAGGCAAACCGTCGGTCCGCCTGAAGATCGTCCGGAACCGACGAGACACCATCCGATGTGATCGTAAACGCGCCCTTCGTGACCAACCAATACCCGTGGTTGCGAGCCACTGAATTCAGGCTGGGAAACGCGTCGTAGCTGTTCGCCGTTGCGTTCCAGCGTCCGAAGCGCCAGCCGTCATCGGACGTGTCGTCAATCTCGTCGAAGATAGACGTTACCGTGGCCGGACTGGGAAGGAACGGGAATCCGATCATGTGATATTGCTGATCAACCGTGGTGACAATCGTCACATCACTCAACTGAGTCCGGAACACATAAACACTGTCGCCACCCGGTAACCGGAGAGTGGTCTGGCCATCATCAACCTCGAAGTAGTACTCGACACCGCGAATGCCGAAATGGTCGGCGGTGAGGACGTATTCCAGCATGCCGGGTGACGGAGAGGACATTTGCGCAGATTGGAAGCTCTGTCGTCCACCTGGACGATGAAATACGGTTCCAAGAACACCGGCCTGCCCACCGGCGAATGTTACTCGCAGTGCTCGGTTTTGCGGCGCCACGGTTTCGACGACGGATCCCTGGTGATTCACCACGAGAGGTGACGCCGCGAAATTCGCAGTCTGCGTAACGGCACCGTCCATGGTGATTGTCGCGGGGTTGTCCGTTCCGCTGTACGATCCGGTGCCTTCGCCGACCCAGTCGACAAATCGGTAGCCTGTACGTGGACTGGCGGAAATCGTGAAACTGCCGCCCGCCGGATACCAGCCATCGTCTGCCGGCGTGACCGCTCCGCCGGCGTCGGTATTCGTTTGCATTGTGAGCAGATACTCGTGAACCAGCGTTGCCGTCAGTGTGGTATCCCCGAGCGGCGTGACCGTGTGCACCCGTTCACCACCGTCGCTCCACGATTCGAAACGGTCGCGCTCACCGGCGGGGCCGGGATGAGTCTCATTGATGCCGAGACCGAATGACTCACCATCGCTGACGGTAAACGTATGCGGCGTCGATTGCGGTGTGCCTTCGATCGTGATGGGAAAACCGGGCGGGGATGTTTCGATGGTCACCGCGTGCTGTTCGGCGAAGGTATATGAGACCGGTCCCGGCGTTCGCGCATAATCGTTGTCGGGATTGGGATCGAGCGTCGCAGCCTGGAGGTAATTGATGTGCGCGAAGATATAGTAATTGCCATCACTCAGGCTTTGTGGCCATAATCGGACCATCCCTTCGAGACCACCGGCCAGCAACTGTCGTGGGCTCGTCTCATTGATACCGAATGTCCACTCCGCCAGGATGTCTCCAACCTTCGTATCGTCACCGTTTCCAAACACGTCGTCGAGAGACACAAAGAACTCGACTTGGACCTGTTCCGGGCCGAACGGTTCGGGCCCCTGATTGGTGATGCTATATTGGCACGAGGCGATGGTCGGCGGCCACGTGAGTTCCAGCGGCGTCACCGACAGTCCGTGGATCTCCAAGTCGGCCTTTGGCACTTCCTTCGCCGTTAACAGGACATCGTCAATCCAAACACCCGATGGACTCGGCGGGACAATCGAAATGTCGCTGAAGAACTCGAAACTCAGGATCAGCCCCGATTGTCCGGCGAACTCGTGCAACGGCAATCGGACGTCGTCCCAGACTTGCCGGTCACCGCTCTCACGATACAACTCGTGCCAGTCACCCGACTCATCGCGCACGAATGCATAGAAGATGTCGCCGAAGGTGACGTCGTCGACCACAAACTCTGGTTCGGTATTCAACCACACACTGAAATCAACCCACGCGCTGTCATAGCCTACCAGCGACAGGTCATGATGCTGGAGGACGGTGTACATGCTGTCCCGGTAGACAGCAGCGGCATCGTCGCCCGGATCCGCGCAGAAGACGCTCCAATTGCCGGTGTTCGCACGAACATCGTTGGTTCCCCAGTTCGCCGGGCTGAAGGCGTTGTTGTTGTCAATGAGCCAGAAACTGCCGGGGAAATCCCCTTCGAAACCGTCGATACCAAGTGTATCGACTTGCGCGAAACCGGTCGTCGGTAGCAGCGCGGTAGCGAGCACAACTATCGCTAGGACAATGTCCCATCTGTTGTTCTTATGAACTCTACGGGCTGTTCTTGTCACGATCACCCTCCGATTGCAAAACGTCCAGCGCCTCAGCCATTCACCGTATTGCCGATCATTCACTGTCACGGCAATCAGTGATCACCGGGATGATTCGGAAAATCCGGTAGCGTCGTACCTCCACCACCGTTGCCGTCACCACCTCCGCCACCAGCCGCCAGTGCCACACCACCAACGACCACGGCCGCTCCCAAACCGATCAGCAGCCACTTCTTGCTGCCACCATCCGATTGGTCCGATGATGCCACCGGCTCACGTGCAATGACCGGCGGTTCCGACTCGTCCCGCTCCTCCTCAACAGCCGCACGCGCCTCTTCCATCAACTCACGAAATTCCGGCGACTGGATATCGAGTTCTCCCCGCCACTCGCGGTACGATGTGAATGCTTCTTTGAACTGGTCGAGGATTTTGGCGCGCCGTTCGGATTCGTCCTGAAACATCTCGTAATAGACCGCAGCCAGCAGCATGTGCGCGTTCGCCTTCTCCTCGACACTCAAGGATTCCTGCTGCAGGACCGCCTGCAGCTCGGCCTCGGCGCATTGGAAATCGAAGATCTGGAAACTGGTGCGCGCATTGTCAATCGACGGATTCGCTTCGTCGAACGAGCAATCCACGGTCTGAGCCAAACCGGTCGAGGACTGGATCATCGTCCACAAGTAGACCAATACGATGATTGGTGCGGTTCGACGTTTCACCGAGACAGTCATGCGTTGTCCTTTCCGTGTTCGGTCAGCGTTTGGACCAGTAAATCTGAATGGGAATCAGCCGTTTGCCTTCCCAGTCTCTGCCACCAAAATCTATCTCACGTTGTCTGCCGGAGATCACCACTCGCGGCCCGCCACCATAGGGAAACGACACACACGAATCAACGACTACGTTACCACCACCGCTCCGGTTGCGCAGGCTCGTTTCGAACATCCACTTGCCGGACAAAACCGACAGGTTCGTGACCGGAAAAGATGTGAACTGCCGGGAGTTTCCATTGAGCGCCAGATCGAGCGCCACATCACTCGACCGCGGACTCAGCGCCAATCGCAATTCCACACGACGGCGACGGGCAAAGTGATCGGTCAGATTGATTGCGATCACCGTATCTTGTTCCGACAAACGAAACGACTGCTCAAAGATCGGATACTCCGGATTCACGACACGCAAACGATAGGTTCCCGGATTCAAACGCACATCGCGGTTGGCGCCGTAATCATGTCCGCTAATGATACACCGCGTATTCTGATCCGGAGTCGGTCGTAGCTCCACCAGCGAATAAGCCGGTGCGGCCGACTCCTCTGGTTCATCCACTATCGCTTCTGAGGGCGTTGCGTCCGTGCTCGCAACGATTTCGGTATCGGGTGTTGCCACAACCGGCACCGAATCAGCAGATCCCTCGTTGTTTGCAGCGCTCGTGGCGGACTCGAGTGTATCCGTAACCGCCAACTCACCACGGGTCATACCCGCCGCCATCTCCTCTGTCGGTTCGGATGGAGAGGATGCCAACGGCTCTGCTTCCGTTGTGGGCGTCGACGAATCGGATCCGGAAAACACCGTGAACCACAAAATCACCGCCAAAACGGGAATCGCCGCGGCTGCCAGCATCAATCCTTTTGATTTGGCTTTTGGTTTCGAATCGGCGTACGACGCTGTCGTGCGATTGATCGGACTTGTCGTGGGAGTCAGAAAGACGGTCTTCGACGCATCATCGACATCATCGACCGGTTCAGCTTTGGGTAGTTGGGGCGCGGTGATCGGCATTGTGGCGACCGCGTTGCTCAGCGCCACGTACATCTCATCGACCGATGCGTAGCGATCCTCCGGATCCTTGGCCAGGCACTTGGCGATGAACATCCCCAGTTCCGGATTTTCAACAAGAATCCTGGGTGGTAGTTCCTTCGGCGGATGGTTGAGGTGCTGCTCGCGAAAGTCCTCGATTTCGATCCCCGGAAATGCGTATTGCGAGGTCAGCATTTCGTAAAGCATCGCCCCCAGAGCGTAGACATCGGAACGGGGGCCGGGCGTCTGACGGTGCCACAACTCCGGCGCCTTGTAAGGAATCGCACCGATGCCCTCCGACGTGCGGGTCATGCCGGACGAACCGACAAGCTTCGCAATACCGAAGTCCATCACGATTGCATGCCGGGCGATGGGATCGTCGGTGATGATGACGTTCGACGGTTTCAGGTCGCGGTGAATGATGTTCTCACGGTGCGCCGCCCCGACCGCTTCCAGGATGTCGCGGAAATACGTCACCGCCTCAGTAACGGGCAACCCGTTCGACTTGTGCAGAATGTCGGAGAGCGGCTCGCCCTCCACGTACTCCATGACGAGGAAACTCTCGCGCGTCTCGATCAACTTGCAGATGAAGCGATGATTCAGACGAGCCAGGATCGCGGCTTCGGACTGCAACCGTGTCAGCAGTGTATCATCGGTCAGGCGCTGATCGAGTGTTTTGATGGCGACTTTCATCCCGTCGCCGCGACGCCGTGCGCGGAACACGACCCCCATCGACCCGCGGCCGATTTCGTCCTCGAACCGGTAACGTTCATACACGTCGAGCAGCGGACGCAACTTGGCAATCCGGCTGATGAACTCATCGGCGCTCGACAGGCGACGCTTGGGTTTCTTGTTCAGACATGCCAGAATCAAATCCGAAAGCGGTGGCGCCAGATCGGGATTGAGCGTGCGCGGCGCCGGCGCGTGTTCGTTGCAATGGGCGTGAGACAGTTCGGGGATGCCACCTTCGAACGGGTACCGTCCGGTCAGCAGCCGATACGCGATGGTGCCCAGCGCATAGATATCCACCTGCGCCGTCAGTTTCTCCCCGCGCCACTGCTCGGGCGCCATGATATGACCGCTGCCCACGACCGTACCGGCGTGAGTGAGTGACGGCACATCCTTGAGACGCGCAATCCCGAAGTCGGTGACCTTCACATGATCGGCCCCGGTGAGCAGGATGTTGGCCGGCTTGATGTCGCGATGGATGATCCCCGCCTTGTGGCAGTAGGCCAACGCCTCGGCGATTTGAATCAGAATCTGGCACGCCCGCGGCGTCGGCAGTGGGCCATCGTGGTCATCGAGCAGATCATCGAGCGTCTGCCCCTCGACAAACTCCATCGCCAGAACCGGCGGATCCCAATCATCGTGGAAGTCCTTGAAGACGGCGATGCAGGGATGGTTGAGTTGGCAGAGCGCGTCCTTCTCCGAACGCAGCCGGCGCCGGAACTCGGGATCATTGGCGTAGTGGCTGTGGGGAACCTTGAGGGCTACGCGTGCGCCGTTGGGGTCGGTGGCCAAATAGACCTTGGCCATGCCGCCGCCGCCAAGGGTACGAACAATCTTGTATTTGCCGATCGACTTGGGCTCATCCATCAGTGACGGTCCAAACCTCATCAATTTCTCATCACGGGTCCAAGGGAAAATAGGTCCGAGTTCCTGAGGGGACAACTGTTTAGACTATCGGCGGGAAATGAAGGTCCGACAGGGATGATCGGCAAGGTCCGATGGCCCCTGGCAGACGTTACACGGAGCACCGAGCCTTTCAGGGTGAGCCACATCGAGCCCCAGCTCGGTGCAGGGCTACTCACGCGGTCCGATGGCCACCATCGCCCGCTGCTGACCCTTCCCGTACCGTTGGATGCGGTTGAAGTCTCTGCGCCGGATGGGCAAGTTGATGCTGTCGGCGGTACTGGCACCGTCGTCGACGTACGGATCATGTAGATAAAGGTAGCGGTCATCGTAGCCGGTGACGACGACCCAATGAGGGGCTTTCTCGCCGATCAATCGATATCCGCTGACCAGGACGACCGGCACGAAGCCGCGATCCATCGCCGACATCACCTCGGTCAGGCCGAATTCACCGATGGAAACGCGTCCCCCCATATCGCGAGCGCGCTGACGCAACTGATGATGCGTAATTGTCATCACCTCTTTCTTCTCCGGTGACCGGACGCCCTCAATGAACGGCACCGCATCATGCGACATGTAGACATCCGCCTGAAAGCCCCGTTTGAGCGCCGCCACCGCCAATCCAAACGGGCCGCATCCGCCGACCCCCGAGGTCATGAAGATCAGCGTGGCTTCACGCCACAGATCGAGTTCGGTTTCGCGTGTCGGTTCGATCGTGGCATCGAACCGGCGTAAGGCCATCAGCAAACTGGCTGCGCCACAGGTGAAATCCAGCGTCTGCGCGTAGAACGGCACCGGAACGGTTTCCGGGCTGGGATGCGGAACGATGAATTTCTCGTACCGGATGGCAGCGGAACCATTTTCGTAGTAATCAGGCACAACATCGAATTCACGGTAACCAATCGATTCATAGAGTGTCCGTGCCGCCACGTTGTCCTCGGCCACCTCCAGGCGAATCGTCAGGCAGTCCCGCTCCATAGCGGCGCTTTCACACGCGGTCAGCAGCCGTCGCGCCACGCCGCGGCCCCGGTGGCTCGATCGCACGGCAATGGAATACAGACGCGCCGTCGATGTGCCGCGACGGAACAACAGGACGGCATCTCCCCCGATCGTGGGACCGTCCTCCTCCCGCTCAACCAGCACCAGCGCGTGCCCGCGTGTCAGCAAATGCTGGAACTGCTCACGACTAAAGCGATCAAACCGAAACGCGTCGTCTTCAATGTCGACGAGTTGCTGGATATCGTCGATGGTTGCGGTTCGAATCATGGTCACGGCACATTCGCGTATGGCATCACGTCCGGTACCGGCTAATGACGGCCCCACTGATTGCCCTCGAGCAGATGACAAATGATACGGCGGTAGATATCCGGCGCGTAGCGGTCTTCCTCTTCGGCATTGATGGTCGGGTTATCATTGACCTCAATGGTGACGACTCCGCGATCCGTCTCCTTCAAATCGACACCATACAGCCCGTGTCCGATGGCGCGTGCGGCATCGACAGCCGTCTCCACCACTTTGGGAGGCGCCTCGTGAAGCGGCAGGCTGTCCACGCGTGCGGTGGTCAAATGCCCGTTAATCACCGTTTGAATCTTAAAGGTCTCGTCGGGAATGACGTACCGGCAGACATACAGCGGCTCGCCGGCCAGGACACCGACCCGCCAGTCAAACGTGCTGGGAACGAATTCCTGCACCACGATCCGTTCGGCACGGTGGAGATACCGTTGCCCGACTTTCACAAAATCATCCGGCGTACGGACCTTGTCCACATGCGACGAGAAGCTCGAACTCGGCGCCTTCAGCACCAACTCCGGCCCCATCTCGGCAAACAACTGTTCCGCTCGCGATGGGATGATGTCATCGCCGTCGAGCATCACTGTCCGCGGCATCGGCACATGGGCCTGCAGCAGCCGGCGATACATGAAGATCTTGTCGCAGCAGATCATGATCGATTGCGAATCATCGATCACCGGCAAACCGTGCAGTTCGGCCATCCGCGCTGCTACAAATGATGAATTCAACGGATCGGTCAGGGCGCGGATGAGTACGGCATCGAAGCGCGGGATCTTGCGCAACTCCGGGCGGAACAAGAAGTGCAATTCGTGGCCGCGCTCTTCGGCCGCCGATTTGAACCGCAGCAGCGCTTCCAGTTCCCACGACCGGGAAATGGTGTAGCGTTCGACAAACACCGCAAGCCTACCCATGGCGGTCGATCCTTGCCGCCAATTGCGTCAGCCACTCACGCTCCTGTGTCGCGAGCGTGCGCGCGGGCAGCAGCTCAATCGCCGACAGTTGAATCACCGAACCGGTCTTGAGGACACGAATGTTGCCCATCGGCAGGTTGAATACGTCATGGACACGGCGCGCCATCTCCGCCATATCCGAACGCACCGTGCGCCCATCTACCATGGCACACTCGATGATCTCAACATCGCTGGTGATTCGCTGGCAACAGATCGTGTACTTGTAATTCCACGTCAGTTGCTTCGCCGCGCGGTCGCGCTCCTCCTCCGTGAAGACGACCGCGAACTTGCGGGTAAACGGATTGACACCGTACACGACCGCCGGCGGCGGGAAATACTCATTGGTCAGGTACCACTCGGGAATCGGGATGCCGGCCAGATGGGCCTTTTCCAGGGCCACCGGCACCACGTACGCATCGAGCGCGTCGATGCAACGCGGCATGACACGATCATAGCCCTGTAATTCGGCATCCTGGCACCGATAGTACCCCTCGGTGAGATACTCATAGTTGCCGGAGAGTTCGACAAACGCGGTTGTCGACGGAGCGTCTCTGTGATTGTCCATTGAGTGTGATTACAGCCGCAATGCTCCCTTGACCGACCAGGCCAGCAGCGGAAGCATGAGTTCGTGATGACCCGTAAACGTCAGTCCTCGACCCGACGACTGCGTCGGGCGGTTCACGACATTAACGTTGGGACGATAGTGCTGGATCATGTCGAAATTGGCGGTTGTGACGTTGCGTACCGTGTGGCGGTTACGAGCCACCGTCAGCGCCTTCAGAAACACCTCGGGCAGAATGACGGCTGAACCAAAATGCAACACCACACCGCCGGCATTCAATCGCCGACACTGCTCGGCCAGAACGCGAAAATCCCGGTGCGCCGCGGCGCCGACTTTGGCGCCGTCGTACTCGGGATGCTGGGCCACAATCTCGGCGCCAATAGCGGGGAAGGCCACGACCGG
>WJJR01000477.1 GCA_014729565.1 Candidatus Zixiibacteriota bacterium
GTTCCAGGCGAAGTCGCCGATGATGCCTTCCCAGTTGCCGTCGAATTCGACGCCGATGATTTCGCCCTTGCCGTTCATCACCGGGCTTCCGGAGTTGCCGCCGGTGCCGTCATTATCGGTGAGGATGTTGCCCGGGACATCGCCGATGGTCTCGTCGTAATACGGGCCGAAATCCTGGCTCTTGTACGCGGTCAGCAGCGGTTCGGGGTTTTCGAACGGTTCTTCGCCGGTTTCTTTTTCAACAACACCGGATAGGGTTGTGTACCAATTGTACTTCACGCCGTCGCGCGGCTCGTAGCTTTTGACTTCGCCGGGTTGGAAACGGATCGTGCCGTTGGCATCGGGATACGCATCGGAACCGCGCATTGCCACAATCGCCTCGACCAGGCGCGGCCGCAGTTTTTCGAGGGCGCCGGAGTGGGCATCACTGCGATCTTCAATTTCCGAACGCTCTTCGTATGTCGCCTGCGCGAATTCGATAAACGGATCACCGGTAGCGAGCAATTCCGCCGTCGACATATCGAGCATGGCCAGACGTTGTTCGGTGTCACTGAGGATGGTGTTGCCGTAGAAGCGGTCGAGGAAGGCATTCACCGCCGCCGCGGTGTCGGCGCCGGGTTCGATGGGGAAGTAGCTGTCGACCGACGCCAGCCGTTGATCCTCCGGCAGCCGCAGCGCTTTCCAGAGGAAATACTCGAATACCTGACGGTCGCTGACCGGCTCGAGCGTGTAGTTGGCCTGCTCCATCGAGCGTTTCAGACGGTCGAAGTTGCGATCCATGTATCCCGGCTCGCGTTCCATGTCGGGTTTGGTCTTCTCAATGCTCCAGCGGTGGAGACGAGACGCCAGCCCGACATAATCGACGATCCACGACATCCACTTCATCGTCCGGTCTTTGTCCTGCCAGCGGTCGGCCTTGTCCTGCTCCGTCTTCAGATCATCGAGCACCGTTCCGTATTGGGCCTCTCGCTGCGGGTCGGCGTTGATAAACCCCATCAGTTCGGCCTCTTCCTGCACTTTCCGATCGACCAATTTCGCTTTGCGCAAACCATCGTATTTGCCCCGCGCATTCTTCAGTGCGTTGTTGAGTCCGTTCATCGTGCTTGCCAACTTGATCTCGGCTTCGATGTCGGCGTCGGAGACATTCTGCATAATGTCGAGAACATCGGTGAGCGTGGTCAGCATTTCGGGATAATATTCATTGACCAGGTCATCGATCTCAAACGAACTGCGATACCGCGTCGTGCGTCCCGGATAGCCCATCACCAACGCAAATGTGCCTTCGCTGAGCGGTGCAGTCGAAAAGGGGAGATAGTGTTTCGGTGTAAACGGGACATTGTCTTCGGAATACTCGGCGTCGGAACCATCGGGGCCGACATACGCGCGTAAAAACGAGAAGTCACCGGTATGACGCGGCCACATCCAGTTGTCGACGTCGCCGCCGTACTCACCGATCGACAGCGGCGGGGCATACACAATGCGCACGTCGCGGATGCGTTTGTAGCGCACCAGATAGTACTCAACACCCGAATGAAAACCGCGCACCGACGCGCGGTCGGCGCCGTCGGCTTCGGCCGCCGCGACCAGTTCCTTCTCCTTGGCTTCGAGGGCATCGTGACGTTCGATGTCGGTCATATCGTCGGTAAGGACCGATTTGATTTCATCGGTGACATTCTCGAACGATTTGGTGATGTACGCGTTGTACCCGAGCGCGGGGACTTCCTCTTCGATCGATGTCGCGTGGAAGCCGCTGCGCAGGACATAATCATCGACCCTGCTCGCTTTCTGCAGCCCGGAGAAGGCGACGTGGTGATTGGTCAGGATAAGCCCGTTGGGCGACACGAACGATCCGGTTCCTCCGCCGACCTGCACAACTGCAGCGGCCAGCCCGCCGTCCTGTTCATTGAAGATCTCGTTGGGTTCCAGTTCGAGCCCGCGGGCCTTGTACTCATCGAAGTCGAGCGACTCCAGATCAAAGAGCGGCCACATGCCCTCATCGGCATGGGATGCCGGCGCAGCCAACGTGAGCGCCAGAATCAGGGCCAGGACAACAGGAGCAAACCGTCGCATGATGACCTCCATGGTGGGTGTGGTGCTATGGGCAAACCGGCCATCACTACGTCGTGACCGGGGACAAACCAAGCTAATGTATTGGCAGACCGGATAGTGGACTTTTTGGTCGTGATTGTCACGAAGATGGGGGAGAGGGGGGAGACGGCTACGCTTGGGCGTTGACGGTGGGTTGGCATCGCAGTAGGTTGCGCCAATCGCGTGCCACCCGGCTTGGGAGGTGGCGTTGCCACAAGGGCCTGCAGGCCCGGATGATTCGACACAATTAGCCGCGAAGCGGCGACACACTGGCCCGCTCTATTCGTCGTTGTTTTGGCACAATTAATGATTGTCGATTCTGGTTACTTTGCACGGTGAATTGCGTTTTTGAAGAGTGAATAGCATTTATTGCACACCGAGCTGGAGTTCGGTTGTACTCACACTAAAGGGCACGGCGGTCCGATGAGATGCCTATGACAGACGCATTCGACAATGTGTACGCCGATGATCAGCGGGCGGAATCGTACGCCAAGCTCGAGTTTCCGGGGACGTACTATCTCGCGTATCGCGACATTCCGGAATTATTGAAGACACATGTCACCGGACGCAAGGCGTTGGATTTCGGCTGCGGCACCGGGCGGTCGACGCGGTTTCTGAAGGCGCTCGGGTTTGATA
>WJJR01000478.1 GCA_014729565.1 Candidatus Zixiibacteriota bacterium
GGCTGGGCGACATCCTGGTGACGACCGGAAAAATTACCAGCCGCGACCTGGTCGACGCGCTCAGCGAACGGCTGAACATTCCCAAAATCAGCATCCGTGACCTCGTCGCCGATCCGGAAGTGGTTAACATCATCCCGTTGGCGGTGGCCAAGAAGCACCGTGTCTTAGCTTTGTTCCGGGTGCGCGACCGCCTGACTGTTGCGATGGTCGACCCTCTCGACATGGTGGCCATCGATGAAATCCGCTACAAGACCAAACTGACGGTCAACCGCGTCATCGCCACACCGGAAGATATTGAAGCCGGCATTGCACAGTTCTACACGGTCTCCGACAGCGTCGAGCGGTTCTTCTCCGACTATACGGCGGCCGACGGCGCCGGGGCCGAAGACGCTCCGATTGTCCGCCTGGTCGACGTTCTGCTGGGTGAAGCGATCAAGCAGCGCACCTCCGACGTGCACATCGAACCGGGCGAGGACGAATTGCGCGTGCGGTTCCGTGTCGACGGTGTGCTGCGCGAAGAAGCACATCCCCCCACGCGTCTGCACCCAGCGATGGTCGCGCGCATCAAGGTGCTGGCCGGGATGGATGTCTCGGAGAAACGACTACCGCAGGACGGGCGGTTCGATATGAAGGCCGACGACCGTTCGGTTGACTTGCGTGTCTCCACGTTGCCGACCGTGCACGGCGAGAAAGTCGTGATCCGTGTGCTCGATCAAAAAGGGTGGAATGTCACGTTGGACAACATTGGCCTGACATCGGAGCAGGAACACACGCTGCGCGACCAACTGGGCGCTACCGAAGGGATGGTTTTGATCACCGGGCCGACCGGCAGCGGCAAAACGTCGACGTTGTATGCGTCGTTGCGGGAAATCGTGACGCCGGAGAAGAACGTGGTCACGGTCGAAGATCCGGTCGAGTACGCCTTGCGCATGGTCAATCAGGTGCAGGTGCATGAAAAGGCAGGGCTGACATTCCCCTCCTGCCTGCGCGCCCTGATGCGTCAGAACCCCGATGTCATTATGGTCGGTGAGATCCGCGATGCGCCGACCGCCCAGATCGCGGTGCGGGCGGCGATGACCGGGCATTTGGTTTTGTCGACGATTCACACGATTGATGCGGCGGCCGCCGCGCATCGTCTGATCGATATGGGCACCGAACCGTTCCTGGTCGCGACAGCGCTGCGTGCGGTGGTGGCGCAACGTCTGGTGCGCCGATTGTGCACGAAGTGTGCACAGCCGATTGAGCCATCGCCGATCGCCATCGAGCAACTCGGCTTCAGTTCGATCGAAGATGCGGGAACGTGGCGCAGTGCATCCGGGTGCCGTCACTGCCGTGGCACCGGATACGCCGGACAGATCGGTGTCTTCGAGATGTTCGCGATGACCGACGATTTGCGCACACTGATCACCGAAGCGCACGGCGCGGCCCGACTGCGCGAGTATCTGCGCGAGCACAATTGCAAGGATCTCATTCATCAGGGACGTGCCCTGGTGGCGGCGGGATTGACCACGGCGGAGGAGATTCTGCGGGTCATCCCCCGGCGGTCGGAGCTGTGGGAAGCGATCGCCTAACCCGAGTGGCCTAACGTATGCCCGAGTTTCAATACACAGCCTGCGATCAGCGCGGCGCCTCACAGCGAGGCGCCATTTCGGCGGACACCGTAGAAGCCGCGGGACAAGCACTCGATCAGCAGGGCCTGATTCCAATTCGCATTCAACCGCGGCGGTCCCTGGGCAATGCCCTCCGCAAACCGCGTGGCGGTGTGCGATGGAGAATTGAAGACAAGATTCTGTTCACCCGCAAGTTCGCCTCACTGCTGAAGGCGGGCTTACCGTTAATCCGTGTCTTTGGATTGGTCTCCGGCCAAATGCGCGACGAGCGTGTGCGCACAGCCATCCAGCAGATCGCTGACGATGTCTCCAGTGGTTCCACTCTGACCGACGCGATGTCAAACTATCCGCGTCTGTTCGACCAGGTGTATCTCGGTGCGCTGCGCACGGGTGAAGCGACTGGTCAACTCGACACAGTGCTTGATCATCTCGGTGATTTCCTTGAAAAGGAAATGAATACGAAGCGCATGGTGAAGGCGACCGTGCGCTACCCCGTGATGGTCGTCATTGCCCTGGTTCTGGCCGGCGGTGTGGTGATGGGATTTGTCGTACCGAAGTTCATGTCGTTTTACACGCACTACGGCGGCCAACTGCCGCTGCCAACACGGATTCTGATCACCGCGTCGGCGTTAACACGAGCGTATTGGTGGGTGCTTCCCATTCTCGGCGTCGGGACCTGGCTGGCATGGCGTGAGTGGGTGAAGACCGCCGCCGGACGGCGCACCTGGGACGGCTGGCTGTTGCGTGTCCCGCTGTTTGGACCGCTCTTCCTCAAAGTTGCAGTCAGCCGGTTTGCGCGTTTGTTCGGGATCATGTTTGCCGCCGGTGTGCCGGCTGCGACCGCATTGCAGACTGTTGCTCAAGGCATCGGGAACACGGTTGTCGGCGATGAAATCACGGCCATGCGCGAACGCCTGACTGTTGGTGAGTCGGTGGCCACCAGGACCGAAGGTACAGTCATGCCTGACCTGGTTTATCAAATGCTGGACATCGGGTTCGAGTCGGGCGAAGTCGACCGGATGCTTGGGGAAGTATCCCGCCACTTCGACCAGGAGGTGGAGTATGACGTTCGGCGCCTTCGTGATAACCTCGAACCAATCATTTTGATCATTCTTGCGGCGGGTGTCCTGACCTTCGCCCTCGCGGTTCTCATGCCGATGTGGAACCTGCTGTCACTGTTCAAAAGTTGAACAGTTCTCCACGCCCCGAGGCGTCTGCGTTCACCAATTCACAAACGATGGCTGTTGCTCGGAGCACTCGCGACGCAAGGACATGGCGGACTTGCCGATAATGACAATAGTTCAATGGGAGACGTCTGACGACAGGCAAGGAGGACAGAACGCATGCAACACTTTCGTCGTGTGACATCCGATCGGCGCGGTTTCACGCTGATCGAGCTGGTGATCATTATCGCCGTGTTGGGCATTATCGCCGCGGTCGCGATCCCGAAGTATGTGGACATGGTGTCTGAAGCCAAGGAGTCAGCGTGCAAGGGCGCGCTCGGCGGTTTGCGCTCGGCGATTTCCATCTACTATGCCAAGACGGCATTGGAATCCGGCACGGCAACGTGGCCGCCGATGGATTCGCTGACCACCGAAGGTGTCGTGATGGCCCAAACCGTCCCGCCGAATCCCTATCAGGGTGACGACGCGGCGCCGGATTCGGTTGTCACCGGTGTGACCAAGGGAACGACAGTTGGCAACCGTGGTGGCTGGGCATACAACGATTCGACCGGACAGATTTGGCCGAACACCGAAGTTAACGGCGAGAACAATTGGTAGGATTCGGCCGGTGCAGTCGGAGCAGCACGATGTTGACGGTATCGTCACGGACACGATACGGCCATCCGACGTTGCCTGATCGATCCACACCGCATCCTGATGAGCCGGCCACGCGCAGGACGCACGTGGCCGGTTTCACGCTGGTTGAAATCGTCATCACGATGCTCGTGCTGGGCATCATGGCAGCCGTGGCCATTCCCGTCATCGGCTCGTTCATCGCCTCGTCGCGGGAAACCGCCACGCGCGATGAAATGCGCATGCTCGCGCGGGCGATTGCGGGATCGGACGAGGCGGACAATCGCGGATTCGAAGGTGATGTCGGCTTTCCACCGTCGCAATTGTCGGATCTGGTGGCCAAACCGGATTCGATCGCAGCGTGGGATCCCTTTGTGGACATGGGATGGAATGGCCCGTATGTCGACAGCACGCGAACCGAGTACCTCACTGATGCGTGGGATTCGGCGTACGTGTACGATCCCGACGCACGCACCCTCGTGAGCAACGGTTCCGGATCGACTTTAACGGTTAACTTCTAAGCGTGAGGCATTATGGCTCGCACTGGAGTGACACATCGGTGGGCCGGGAGCGCACGCGGCTTCACGTTGATTGAGATCCTGATGGCGGTTGTGGTCATCGGCATTCTCTCAACCGTGGCGATGCGTTCGATCCAGAGCGGTATTGACAGCTCACGGTTTCGCGAGACGCAGGCCGAAATGAACGCGATCGCATTTGCCATTGCTGGTAACCCCGATTTGTATGCCAATGGACTGCGCTCGGATTTCGGATACGTCGGCGATATTGGTGCGGTGCCATCATCACTCGACGATCTCGTAACCAATCCGGGACTCGGTACATGGAACGGACCCTACCTCACCGGACAATTCAGTGAGGACTCCGACGGGCACAGCACTGACGCCTGGGGCAACTCATACACGTTTACCAATGGGATCACAATTTCTTCCACCGGCGGCGGTTCACAGACGATGACCAAGTCCGTGGCCAGTGCAGCATCCGACCTCACGAGTAACACCGTTCAGGGAACGATCACCGACGCGGGCGGAAATCCGCCCGGCGATTCATCGGTCGCGATCACGATCACCATCACCTATCCCGATGGCGCCGGGAGTACGACATCATCATCGACCAACCCGGCATCGGGCGGCGGTTTCTCCTTCTCCGGGATTCCCA
>WJJR01000479.1 GCA_014729565.1 Candidatus Zixiibacteriota bacterium
CCGAAGCGATGTAATAGTGATCATCAATGATGTGGACATCAGGCTCATCGCCGGTCGCATAGAGGTCCGTTGTGTCGGCCCGCAACGACAACACCGCCTGCCCCGGCGCCACGATGTCGACGTGATCGTTGTACGTTGAAAACGTTGCCAGTTGATCAAGCGCCGTCGATGCACCCACACCGATGGTCATCGAATACGAACTCGGGTAAAAGACGTGATCGCCACCACTGTTTCCCATTGATGTGACCAGAACGACACCACGCTCATGCGCGAACCGCAGCGCATCTTCAAGCGTCTTCGAGGGAAACTGGCCGCCCCAGCTCATGTTGATAACGCGGGCGCCGCGCATGACGGCGTAGTAGATCGCCCGCGCCGAGACAGAAAAATACGCGTAGGGGAAAATCTTGCAGGCGAAGACGCGCGCCGAATCGGACACGCCGGCGATGCCGATCCCGTTGTCGACCGTTGCCGCGACCGTACCGGCAACGTGGGTCCCGTGACCGATGGTGTCGGTGACGGAACTGTCCGGCATGACATCCAACGGTGTTTCAATGCGAACGTCACCAGAGAAGTCGTACCCGTAGACGTCGTCGGTAAATCCATTCCGGTCGTCGTCAATACCGTTGTCGGGAATCTCTCCGGCGTTTAGAAACAACCGTTCAATGATGTCCTCGTGGTCGGTATCCAGGCCGGTGTCGATGATGCAGACGAGGATCGACGATTTCGGCCCGGGGTGGTTGTACACCGATTCAAAACGAACGTCCGCGCCCGGAGAGCCGGTGCGTTCCGCTAACGTATCATTATTCAATCCCGGAATCCGTTCGACGGCAAAGTACGGTTGTCCGGTGTTTTCCAAATGCCATTGGCGGTCATAGAGCGGATCGTTGGGCGATTGATGAAGTTCGAGCAGACGGTCTATTTCGGCGTATTCCACCCATGGCAGTTGCTCAAGGCGTGCCACAACATCTGCGGCCGTTTCGCCCGCTTCCGTTGCCATCATGAAGGTGCGCGAAGCGGGGTGCCCAGACACACCCGCCGACAGCGATGGCCCGGATGGAGTGGCAGGACTCCAAAGCGGCCGCACCCTCGCCACACCGGCAGCGCGTGACCACTCTCCCACCACATCGGCGGGATTCTGAGCGGCTGCCTTCCGTTGCTGACCCGTAGCCAGGTATCCTGGCCGGACTTTGACAATGACACCCTGAGGGGTGGTCGTGACGGTTTGGCTGAATGATGCCTGGGCTCCCACGCATATAAAGAGCGACAGTATCACGAATCCAGAAAGACTCCGTCGTACCGAATTGATCATCGAGATATCCCTATCGCTGCCCATCGCTCAACGCATGAGGGGGCACACCACACCCCTCTGTGACACTACCATTGGAATCGACACACAGTTCCCACAGGCCAACAGCCACGCATCGATCATGTCAAACCGGCCCTGATGGAGACGGACCGGGGATTACAGCGTGCACGGGTCGCAGGGCAGGGGGCCGTTGAAGAAGATGTGTTCTATCAAATAGTTGAGATCAACGGCATCGGCAACCCCGTCGCAGGTGAGATCGGCCCGCGTGATCGGGCATCCCTCATCCTGGATGTCGGGTTCATTAAAGAAGATTACATTGATCAGCGCGTTCAAGTCTACGGCGTCCAGAACTCCGCTAAAGTCAAGATCGGCCTGATGCAAACAGAGGCATCCGTCCAGAATCGTGATGGTTACAGTGGCGCTGTCGGCATCGACGCCATCGGAGGCAACAAAGAGGATGTCGTACACACCCTGCTGAGTGATCTCCGGAGTCACGCTGAACACGCCGATCCCATTGCCGCTGTCCACAAATGTGGCGTTGGCCATTGTGTCTGACGACAAAGAGACCGGGGTGAAGTTCGAGTCTTCGGCGCTGACGATGAATTCCAGCGTTTCGAGTTCCGTTACCGTTTGCGCCCCCGGAACGGTGAGGTTCGGGGCAAACTCGGTCGTCAACGCTTGCAGTGTGGCCCGTCCATTGATCCGTCCCCAGCCGTGGTAGTGGTCAAATCCCGGTGTATCCTCCGAGACGCGTCCCACCTGGTCATCGGCAGCCGCACGCATGAGTTCTCGGATCTCAGCGGGCGTGTAATTGGGGCGCAGCGATTTGATCAGGGAGCCCAAACCCGCCGCGTGAGGTGTTGCCATCGAGGTACCGCACTTGTAGCTATAACTTCCATTGGGCACGGTGGACCACACCCAGTTGCCCGGTGCACAGATGTCGATGTAGTCGCCGTAGTTCGACCCCGGTGATCCGCAGAATGGATGGGCACGATTGTCGTCGGAGTCCGTGCCGCCGACGGCGATTATCTCCGGAAACGCCGCCGGGTAGTGCGGATCACCAACATCATCATTGCCCATCGCCGCAAAAATCGTCACGCCATTGAGTTCAGCGTACTCGGCAGCGTCCTGTTCGACCGATGACGGCGACATGGAACCGAGTGACATGCTGACGATATCAGCGCCGTTGTCAACGGCATAGGTCATTGCAGCCGCCACGCCGGTTGCCGATCCCGATCCCGAAGCGCCCAGAGCCTTCAACACCATGATCTGGCAGTTCCAATCCATGCCGGCAATCCCAATGCCGTTGTCCGACTCGGCGGCGGCAATGCCGGCGCAGTGCGATCCGTGTGAATGATCATCGTCGATATTGTTGTTGTGATTATAGAAATTCCATCCCCGGAAGTCGGATATGTAGCCATTGCTGTCGGCATCCCATCCGTCAGTACCTTCGTCGGTATTGTACCAAATGCGGCTGTCGAGATCGGGGTGATCGTAGTCGATTCCGGTGTCGATGATGGCAAGCACCACGTTGGTGTCACCGGTCGTATGATCCCACGCCCCTTCCATGCTGAGATCGGCGCCGGCGGTGCCGTGATCGGCGGGCGGCTGAATGCCGGTGTTGCGCAAGGGGTATTGGTGAGATGAGAAATACGGATCACTCGGAGTCAGTTGCGATTCGGTGATTGTTACGACTACGTCGTATTCGACGAACTCCACGTCGGGAAGTTGCTCAATCTGCTTTTTCAAGGCGTCGGCATCGCGCCCGACGGGGACATCGATTACCACGTACTCGGCGAGACGATTCCTCAACGCATCGGCGGCCTTGTGGTGTGTTGCCGGAAGGGACGAAATCGGTTGCCGCAATTCGGTAATGCCGTCGCCGGTCACAAGCGCATCGAAGGACGGGCGGCCTGTCGTACCCGCTGACAGTTTCTGTGGAGCGCCGGTGGTTGGTGCTAACTTCACGACCAGGCGCGAACGGTCAAGATCATCACCCGCCGCGGCGCCGGCATCGGTGATCCCAATCAGGAGCAACAGAACTGACACGATGGTCAGGACATTGCGTACCTGCGGCATGGTCCGTACAACTCGATTTCCATTGCTCGTCATGATGGTGACCTCATCGGTATAATTAAACTCATTTAATTAACGCACGGATCGCACGGACCCGGTCCATTAAAAAACAAATGATCGATGAAACCCGATAGATCGTTGGCATCGGGAGCATCGTCGCAGTTGAAATCCGCCCGCGTTTTCGTACAGTCCGGATCTTGCGGATTGGGGCCATTGAAAAACAGCGCGTCGATCATGCCATTCAGATCATTGGCATCGAGCACGGCGTTCTCGTCGAAGTCACTCTGGTACGGACAGTCGCAGGGAGGTCCCACAATGGTGATCGATCCGGACGTGAACGCGTCCGGAGTCCCATCATCAAATGCCGACGTCAGCCGCAGCCGGGTCGAGGACCCGAGCTGGGCGGAATCGACAAGTTCGGCCTGGCCGACTTCCGCCAGGAAATGAGGACGAACCCACAGATTGGCAACGACACCCGTCCCGGCCGGCAGGAAGTTCGACGTGCCACCTCCCACATTGGCTCGAAGCACATAGCCCACCTCGCCATTGAACCGGTTATCGAATACCAGTTGGATTTGCTCAAAGTCAACGGTCCGCGGGCCGCGTGTCAACGAGTCGAGGTAGATCGTTGCCGGACCAGTCGTGCGGATGGGAAGATAGATCTCGCCCACCGGATGCGAGTTCGACAACGTGATGGGGAGTGGCGCTTCGGATCCTGTTTCGACTTCGATGTCACCATACCAGACCGAATCCACCGGATCGAACAGTGGTGCAATTGCTGCCGCCAGGTTCGGGCGCGGTCCGATGTGTCGAATCAAGTTTGGATTCTGCTGCGGACTCCCCGTTGGAACGAGGAGCGCCAGAGCCGAATCCGAATCGAGGGTACTGCCGAGCATGTTTGTGAATATCCCGGAGAGGCACGCGACAGCGCCGGTGACAATCGGAGATGCGGAGGATGTCCCGCTGAACGAATTAGTATACCAGGAGTCTTCACTGCCGCCGTTGTAGAGGTTGGCATAACCCGTGGTGTACACGGCCACGCCGTATCCCTGCAAATTGACCCGTTCGCCCCAGTTCGAGAAGTCGAGTTTGGATCGGTCATTGCTGCCGCCACCCACCGGAGGATTACCCGCACCACACATGATCGCGTGAGAGTGGCGAAACGTCGTATCGAAGAAACTGGTGTAAATCGGATCATCAAGATCTTCCGCGCCGTTACCGGCCGCTTCACAGACGATCACACCGTTGGCGTACGCGTTCAGGATAGCGTCGAAGTTTCCTTGGAAATACTCCATCGGGACATAACCCCGTTGGTCCTCACGACCCTGGAAATTGAAGCGTGGTCCCGGCTTGTGCAGCTCGATGAGGACCAGGTCGCCCGGTTCCGAATGGAGCACCGCCTGGTCCATGGCGCCCGCCATCGACTGGGTTGTAACCGAGGACACCCCAATGTCAGCATTGTACGATATCCCCGTCGTTCCGAAATCATTGCGGTCGGAGACCATTTCGCCCAGAACCGCTGTGCCGTGATTACGGTCATCGGAGATGGAACCGACCACCACCGCCGATGCACCCTTGGACAAATCCTCGTGAGTCAATTGCCACCCGAATTCGATGTCGATGATCTGGACGCCGGTCCCATCGCCGCCAGGCAGTGTCCAGGCCGCGCGGGCGTCAACGCCGCCAGGTGCAACATCGATATAGTTCTCGTCTTCCTCCCAGTGCGGTGTGGTGGTGACCTCGTGAAAGGATGCCACCTCAGGGAGCGGTTCGTAGTACGCGATTTCCACGTCATCGAGCGCATTCAATTCAGCGATCGCGGTCTGCGCCTGTTCCGGTGAGCTGATTGGTGTGCGGTAATAAAGCGACATGTCGGGCAGGTTCATCTGCACTCGATCCTCGGCAGCCATCCGTCGCTCGCGGATCGTGACCGCATCCCCCGCGACGAGCGGCACCAACGGTGTCATGCCATGCCGGGCGATCACGCTGCTCACTGGCACGGCGTCCGAACCGCTCAGCCGCGCCTGTTGGCGTTGCACTTCAGCATTCCGATGGAACTTCACCACCACATGACCGGAGGTGACATCTGAACTGAGCCTCAGTGATTGGGGTTTGATTACAGGACGCAACGGAGCATACGATCCGACGACATCGGTGTGGTTGCGTGCCCATGACACATCGCCGATCATCGCACACGCGATGATCAAAGTCCAAGCCGCCAACTTCTTCATCTGTACAACCTGCCTTTGTGGTCCAAGGCCAGACCTGGATGGTGAGGGACCCAGTAGACCGTGGGATATCCAATCAACGAGTAAAGTACGCCACTGTAGGGTACGCGTACCAGCAACTGATTGGAAATATACATTACGCGGCATCATTGTCAAGTTCGGAACCCAAAGTCTTTCAATAGATTGCAGCCATTTCTATGTGACTCAAACAGTCGCTGTCGGGATTTTCTTAAGACGCAAGTGTCTCCGGTGGATTCACCTGTATGCCGTGTGTACCATGCACCACGTTGAGCACTGATGGTGGAAGGAGATACATCGATGAAGATACTGGTTTTGGGAGCGGGTCTCATGGCCCAGGGCGCCGTTTTCGACTATCTGCAAAACGACGATGTCTCAGCGATCACGGTGGCCGACAACAGTCCCGATGCTCTCGCGCGTATTCAGAAACGATTTCCCGATGACCGACTGCGCGCCGAGACATTCGATGCCCGCGATGACCGTCAAATCGAAGAATTGATGAAAGACGTCGACGGTGTGTTTGGTGCCGTTCACTACGGATTCAATCTCGCCTTTTCCCGCGCCGCCATTGCCACCGGGACCCACATGGTGGATCTGGGTGGCAACAACGACGTGGTCGCATCGCAAATGGCCTTGTCGGAGGACGCCGAGAAAGCGGGCGTAACCATCACTCCCGACTGCGGTTTGGCGCCGGGTATGGTCGCGGTGTTGGTCAAATGGGGAATTGAACGGTTCCGCTGGGTCGATACCGTGCGCATTCGTGTCGGCGGATTGCCGCGCCATCCGAAGCCACCGTTTCATTATGAACGTTTGTTTTCCATCGAAGGATTAATCAACGAGTACGTCGAGGCACCGATCCGTCTGGAAAACGGACGTATCGTTACCGCTGAGCCGTTGGGCGATCTCGAAACGTTGACCTTTGCCGAGCCGGCCGGGACATTGGAAGCGTTTAATACGTCCGGCGGTGTGTCGACCATGCCCGAGTCATTCGGCGATCGTCTCAACAATCTCGACTACAAGACACTGCGGTACCCGGGCCATGCGCACGCCATGCACTGGTTGTACCACCTCGGCTTGTTCAGTTCCCAACCGGTTACGGTCGGTGATGCGACCGTTGTGCCGAGGCAGTTGACGGCATCGGCCATCCGCGATCATGTCCCCGAGGGTGAGGACGACATGACCGTTGTGCGTGTCGAATTCGCCGGCCCCGACGGTGAGCAGCACCGTGTGCATCGACTGGATATCATCGACACCTACAACGCCGAACAGCAATTGACATCGATGATGCGGATGACGGCGTTCCCTGCCGCGATCGTATCGCAAATGCAGTGCGATGGACGCATCACGGCACGGGGAGTTGTCCCGCAGGAACGTTGCGTCGAGGGCAACACGTTTGTCGAGGAGCTGGTGAAGCGGGGAATCGCAATCACCGGTTTGGAGTAGCCGATTCAATAGCGCGACTCATGCGCTATCCGCTCTGACGGCTGCGGCCGGAAAGACATTTGACAACCGCTGACCGTTCTAAGTTCGGGGTGCACCCGGAGCGGTTATAGCGATTGCCAGAAGTATTTTCCGTTCGCAGAAGCCCCCGTTCAGTCGTCAACCCTCCCCTGTCATCCCCGCGCAAGCGGGGATCCATTTTGAACCCAGCCACGCGCGGAGAATGGATTCCCGCTTTCGCGGGAATGACAACAAGTTATA
>WJJR01000480.1 GCA_014729565.1 Candidatus Zixiibacteriota bacterium
GTGTTGGAGTTCGCTTTCCATTGTTGGACGGTGTGGCACGTCGATCGGGCGGCCAAAACGGTCGGTGTCGAAGTCGGATGTTTTGTGGCACGATTCGAAACAACTCCGATCCGGTTCCACACTCGCCATCGCTGTCGGATTCAACTGCGCGCGTTGTGCAGTCAATCGTTCCGACTCCGCCTGCAGCGAATCGAGCGTGCGAACAGTCGATTGCACCGCATGCGATTCGATCGCCGTCATACTCACTTTACGGTTGTGTTCATATCCGGTCTGCCAGGCGATGACGGTTGTGACGGCCACAGCGATCAGAACATACGGGATGCGTTCATTGAGCGATTTCAGCCCATACATGATCGCAAACGCCAGCACCGCCAGGCCGACCGTGGGCCAGTGCGTAAACTCAACCGCGGCTTCGAGCACACGGTACACCGTCTCGTAGTGATGCGGCGCCTTGTCAACATAGACGCCGAAGATCTTCGAAAGCTGCGACGTGGCGATGATCAGTGCCGCGGCGTTGGTGAACCCATTGATAACGGGATGCGAAAGGAAATTGACAACCACGCCCAGCCGCAGCAGCCCCAGCGCGAACTGAAATAGACCGACGAGAACAGCCAGCAGAATCGCATAGGCGATGAACTGCTCCGACCCGGCGACAGCCAACGGCTCCAGGGCCGTGGCGGTCATCAACGACACCACCGCCACCGGTCCGGTGGCCAATTGACGGCTCGATCCGAACAGCGCGGCAATAAACGGCGGCAGCATCGCCGCGTAGAGTCCGTAGTATGGCGGCAGGCCCGCCAACTGGGCATACGCCATCGACTGCGGAATCAGGACAAATGCCACCGTCATTCCGGCGACCAGGTCACCACGAAAATGCGAAAAGCTATAGTGCTTGAACCATGCCAGAAACGGCAAGATGCGGTCGAGCAGCGAAGCCTCAGAGCTATGGGAGTCGGAAGTCGCCATGCCGTCCTGTGTCGCGTTGCGATTGATCGTCGGCTAACGCAATAATGCGCGTCGGCGGTCGACTCTGGTCCTGATAAATGGTAGCGCCTGCTTGATCCATCGAACAAACGAAACTTGTGATTTTCTGCACAATGAATCGGATTTATGACAAGGCAACTTAAGGGGTGGATGGGAGTTCTGGACAGGTGGGAAGCGGCGGATTGTCACTAAATGAGGTCAACAGAAAAGAGAGTATTATAGTCGCAGATATAGTCCATGGGTGCCACTGAGATCCTCGGGCGTGTTGAAAAACCCATAGGGTTATCGCGTGGGTCCGGCTCTTAGCCGGACCGGTGCGGCTAAGAGCCGCACCTACGCGAGGTTATGATTGTCTCACTCAGTTATATCATTTGGCCTGGAGTCAACACACGACTTTTTCAACAGGCCCGCCCACGTCAGGGTTTACAAAGCTCACCATAGGGTCGCTTACGAACCTCGTGCATGGGTGCCACTGTACCTTGGTCAGTGGCACGGTACCGGTGTTCAGCAAGCCCTGACGAGGGGAGGTTGTCCCACAAGTTGCGCGGGAGGGCGCACACATAGGTTCGCCCCTACGATCTGTAGGGGCACGGCCTGCCGTGCCCAATGGGAGAGAAGGTGTTAGGGATGACGTGCGGACACGGCAGGCCGTGTCCCTACACTGATTGATGGTCGATGGAGAAGATTCTTCAACTTGTGGGACATCCTCGGGACGTCAGGGCCATCCGTCTATTATTGTCGCGACTGTCGTTTAGTAAGTGCGTCCCTGCACCCGACATTCCAATGTATCGCCCTTGAATTCGGCAACAGCCAATCCATAGCTTGTCAAAAATCGCGAGTTGATGAATTGCAGATCGTATTCATGTACCTCACAAGGAGGCGGTTCAGTGTGGCAGCGACTGGGCTTGATGGTAGCAGTGATTTTACTGGTGTCCACACCTGCCTCAGCGGAGGTGTGGGATGGATTGCTCCTCATCGGTCCGTCGGCCGGACCAACGCTTCCCATCGGCCGTCTCGATGACTCCCTCAGTAGTGGATCACTCATTGGAGTGACGGGACAGCGTTTTTCATCAATGCGGTTCGGTCTTGGTGTCGAACTCCAAACCGGGTGGTTCGGTGAGAGCCGTTCACCAAGGACAACCATCCAGCAGGCTATTATCAGTGGTAGTTACGTTTTGAGTCCATATTCAGAGAACACCTTGCTGCTCACCGGTGGGATGGGCGTGTACATGCTCAAACCTGACTACCAGGACGCCGAACGCACAACGAACTTTGGGCTCAATGCCGGCGTCGGAGTACTGGTGCCATTTGGCAAGAGGATCAAATCAAGCACTACGCTTCGTCTTCACCATCTGTTTACCGAAGACGCGTCGACCAATTACGTCGGCGTCGTGTTCGCACTGTACTACGCTTTCGGCGACAGTCCATACCAGTAAATCGTATGACATCCGCGGGTGCCACTGACCTTGGGGCCTGTTGAAAAAGTTGTGTGTTGACTCCGGACAAGATGATGTAACTGAATGCGACACTCATAACCTCGCGTAGGTGCGGCTCTTAGCCGCACCGGTCCGGCTAAGAGCCGGACCTACGCGAGGAACCGATGGGTTTTTCAACACGCCCCTTGGTCAGTGGCGCCAGTACCGGCTATTCAGGCACCCCCCCGACCTCGCCCTGCACAGCTAAGCGGCACAGAGCGACGGCGTCACACCCATCCAAACCTCACCCATCCTTGTACCTCCTGTCACAATTTTGACAGTTTGACAGACCTCCACTGCATTCCTGACAGCCCAATTCCGACCAAATTGATAGAGTATGCGTAGTTCATCTAGACGGTGTACAAAACGTTGTGATGGGCCGAACCGTCATCAGGAGGGCAAGATCATTGACGCATATTCTGTGAATATTGTCACAACCGACTTGACAATCGCGGCGTGTGTATCCTACTGTGAAGCATGATTAGAGTACTCGCTGATTGCCGCTAACCGACGATCAGCCAACAGATTCGGAGTCCACGGATGAATCAACCAGACGCATCAGCAATCCCCGGCTCCACCGGCGATTCGCTGTCGGCCGATTTGCTCGTTGTTGGCGGTGGAATCGCCGGGATGACCGCCGCATTGGAGGCGGCCGAAGCCGGCAAGACTGTCATCTTAGTCGAGCGCGAGGCCTCACTGGGCGGCCGCGTGGTATCGTCCAACCAGTATTTCCCCAAACTCTGCCCGCCCACCTGCGGGCTGGAGATCAACCTCAAGCGGATTAAGGCCAACCCGCGCGTGTCGGTCTTCACGCTGGCCGAAATCGAGGGCATCTCGGGTGAGGCCGGTAACTGGTCGGTTACGATCAAACAGAAACCGCGCTACGTCAACATGCGCTGCACCGCGTGCGGCGAGTGCGAACCGGCCTGCGAAATCGAAGTCGACGATCCGGCGAACTTTGGCTTGAGCAAACGCAAGGCGATCCATCTGCCTCATCTGGTCGCCTACCCGTTCCGCTACGTCGTCGACCCCGAGCACGCCTCCGATCCGCGCATGAAAGCCTGTGTCGATGCGTGCCCATACGACGCCATCGAATTGGACATGCAACCGACAACCGTGTCGGCGACGGTGACCGGCATTGTCTGGGCGACCGGCTGGCGTCCCTACGATGCCACCAAGCTGACCAATTTGGCCTTCGGGCAGGCGCCAAATGTCATCACCAATGTAATGATGGAACGGCTGGCGTCGCGCACCGGCCCGACCGAAGGCAAAATCCAGCGCCCGTCGGACCAGAAGGCCATCGCGAAGATCGGCTTTGTGCAGTGCGCGGGATCGCGCGATGAAAACCATCTCCCCTACTGCTCGGCAATCTGCTGCCTGGCGTCGATGAAGCAGGCCACCTATGTGCGCGAGCAGTATCCCGACGCGGAGATTCACCTGTTTTACATCGACGTGCGCTCGCCGGGACGCATGGAAGACTTCTATGAGAAGGTCAAAGCCGACGAGAAGATTCACTTCCATCGCGGGAAGGTCGGCAAGATCACCGAGGGGTCGAACGGCAATGTCATCCTCCATGCCGAAAATACGGTCACCGGAGAGATGAAGGAGACCGAAGTCGACATGGCGGTCTTAGCCACCGGCATGGTTCCCAATACCGACATCGATCCGCCGCCGGTCGAGACACCGCGCGACGATTACGGATTTCTCGCACCCAATGGTTCAGGCATCATTGGCGCCGGGACCGTCATGCGCCCTTACGATGTCGCGTCGTCGGTACAAGACGCGACCGGCGCGGCCCTCAGAGCGCTCAACGCGGCGGGAGGGAGATAAGTCATGGACAAGAAGATCGGCGTGTTCATTTGCGACGGCTGCGACATCGCCAAGTCGCTCGATACAGCCAAACTGGTCGAACTGGCCAACAACGATCCCGAGGTGGCGCACTGCCAGACCTATCCAGCCTGCTGCAGCCCGGAGTCGCTGGCCACAATCCGCTCCCAGGTGAACGACAACGAACTCAATCGTGTCGTCATCGCCGCCTGCTCCGAGCGTGTCTTCACCGATGAGTTCAACTTCGGCAACGAGATCCCGGTCGACCGCACCAATCTCCGTGAGCGGGTCGCCTGGTGTCATGAGCCGAACGATGAAGACACACAGATGCTCGCGGAAGACTACATTCGGATGGGGCTCGCCAAGGTCAAGAACATGGCCCCGCCCGAACCATTCATGGAAGACACCAGTAAAGAGATCATGGTGGTCGGCGGTGGCGTGAGCGGTATGACCGCCGCCAAGGCCGCAGCCGATGCGGGCTACCAAGTGACGCTCGTTGAAAAAGAGCCACAACTCGGCGGCTGGGCGCGCAAGTGGCCCAAAGTCTTTCCCAAAAACCCACCGTATGTCGATCTCGAAGACTCGGGCTACCAAGACCTGATCCGAGAGGTGGAAAAGCATCCGAAGATCACTATCCACTGCTCGACCACGGTGAAACGCACCAAGGGTCAGCCGGGCATGTTCGAGGTCGACCTGCAAAACGGCAACGGCGGCGCTCACCTGAAGATCGGCTCGATCATCCAGGCCACCGGCTGGCGTCCGTATGATGCGAAGAAACTAACGCATCTCGGCTACGGCGCCTCGCCGGACGTCATTACCAATGTCCAAATGGAGGAGATGGCGGCGGCGGGTGCGATTAAGAGACCGTCCGATGGCCAGACACCGAAACGGGTGGCATTCATCCAGTGCGCCGGTTCGCGCGACCAGGATCATCTCCCCTACTGCTCGGCGGTCTGCTGCCGCGTGTCGTTGAAGCAGGCGAAGTATGTACGCGAGCAGCTTCCCGACACCGACGTCTACATCCTCTATAAGGACATCCGGTCGCCGCAGCAGTTCGAGAATTTCTATGCGGCGGCACAGGATGATGAGAAGATCTTCCTGACCAAGGGTGAGGTCGATTCGGTCACGTCCAACGGCAATGGTCCGATTGCGGTCGAGCTTTCCGAGACACTGTTCGGCAAAAACATCCGTGTCGAAGCCGACCTGCTCGTGTTGGCCACCGGCATGGTGCCATCGACCAAAGTCGACGAGGTCCCAGCACCGCCGCCTCTGGCCGAGGGCGAAGGCGTCGAATCAGCAGAGTCGACAACCGAGCTTCCTGTCATTCAGGATGAAGGCGTAATGGAGGATGGCAAGAGGGCTGCAGCAGGCGCAGAGAAGGGCGCCAAGATTTTGAATCTGTCGTATCGCCAGGGCACCGACCTGCCGACGCTCAAATACGGTTTCCCCGATTCGCACTTCATTTGTTTCCCCTACGAAACGCGTCGTACCGGCATCTACGCCACCGGCGCCACCCGCGCGCCGATGGATTTGGCGTCGTCGGCCAACGACGCGTCGGGCGCGGCGATGAAGGCGATCCAGGCGGTCGAATCGATCGCCCGCGGCGAAGCGGTCCATCCGCGCGCCGGTGACATGACCTATCCGGAATTCTTCATGCAGCGCTGCACGCAGTGCAAACGCTGCACCGAGGAATGCCCGTTCGGGACCCTCGACGAAGACGAAAAGGGAACACCGTTGCCCAATCCGTTGCGGTGCCGTCGCTGCGGCATCTGCATGGGATCGTGTCCGGAGCGCATCATCTCCTTTAAGAACTACAACGTTGGCATGATGTCGGCGATCATCAAAGCGATCGACGTGCCCGACGAGTTCGAGGAGAAACCGCGCGTCCTGGTCTTTGCCTGTGAGAACGACGCCGGTCCGACGATCGATATGGTGGGCCTGAAGCGGCTGAAGTACAACTCGATGGTCCGCATCGTGCCGCTGCGCTGCCTCGGGTCGATGAACGTCATCTGGATCAACGACGCCCTGGCCAGCGGCTTCGACGGTGTCATTCTGCTTGGCTGCAAGAAGGGTGACGATTACCAGTGTCACTTCGTCAAGGGCAGCGAATTGGCAAGCTACCGCATGGACAACGTGCGCGAGAAACTCACACAGCTCGTCTTGGAAGAGGATCGTGTCGAGTTGCACGAGATATCGATGATGGAGTACGAGAGGATTCCGGCCATCATGGATGAGTTCCTCGAAACGGTCGAGCGAGTTGGTTACAACCCCTACAAGGACATGTAGGCGGAGTGTGTCAACCGGGTGCGGCTGAGCCAACGGCGGCACCCAACAGACAGACGACAAATCGGGAGTGAATACACATGGCTGAGACACATGTCCTGACACCGGATCCGAACTTCATTCATGAAGTCAAACGGTTGGGCGGCGATTCACTGAAGAAGTGCTATCAGTGTTCGACCTGCTCATCGGTCTGCAACCTGTCGTCCGAGGCGGCGCCATTCCCACGGCGGCAAATGCTGTCGGCGGGATGGGGAGAGCGCGACGCATTGGTCAGCGACCCACGCGTCTGGTTGTGCCATCAATGCAACGATTGTTCAACCTACTGTCCGCGCGGGGCGCGCCCGGGCGACGTGCTCGCGGCGATCCGCGCGTTTGCCTACCGTCACTTCTCGTTCCCGTCGTTCATGGGATCGGCTTTGTCCAAACCGGGCGCTCTGCCCGTGTTGATTCTGGTTCCGGTGTTGATTCTGGCGGCCTGCATTTTCGCTTTTGCGCCGCACACACCCAGCGGTGAGTTCGAATTCCTGCAAAGCAGTGTGATTGACTTCAATCTGTTCCTGCCGCACAGCTCCGTCGATGCGCTCTTTGTAATAGGTAACATCCTGATATTCATATTTGCTGCTGTTGGCTTTATACGCTTCTGGAA